>NZ_JAUBPS010000020.1:0-12715 GCF_036700865.1 Microcoleus sp. S13C4 | reverse complement strand
GGATTGTTTAACGGATGTAACGGATGTAACGGATAGAAGGAAGTTCGGCAACGGATTGTTTAACGGATGTAACGGATGTAACGGATAGAAGGGAGTTCGGCAACGGATTGTTTAACGGATGTAACGGATGTAACGGATATAAGGAAGAAGGGAGAATAAATATTCGGCGATAGAAATCGCTTTTAGGCAAACGAAACGCGCAAGGTAAGGTGTGGAAATGTGGGGCGATTTCGATCGCCCTTTTTCTGCGGAAGTTGCTAAATCAGTGCGCCGTTGATAAAGCTGCTAACTACAGCCAAGGCGATCGCCCCCAGTACCGCGCTCCAAATGCCAATCCGCAAGCTAAATCCTTCCACTAACTTTGCAGCCGAGGCAAAAACAATCACGTTCATTACAAAAGCAAACAGGCCGGAAAGCAATCCCAGCGTCAGTAGGTTCGGTACGAAAAAAACTGCTTTCAGAATTGGCCAAATTAAAACATTCACCATTCCCAAAACCGCAGCGGAAATTACTGCTTTCGGTGTGCTGTCAATTTCTACGCCGATCGGCAGTTGAGAAATTAGCAGCAAACTGCTGCCCGTCACCAGCCAAGCAATCAAAAAATCCAGCGGTTCCACAGCGCCCCTACCTCCTTAACAGTTGAATTGTCAAAAAAACCTCATATTTAACATCTGCCTTAATCAAATAATCCGGCTGATTCGTCTGCCAAGCGGCCGAATTTATGTCTGTCACTAAAGAGCGAGAAGTTATAAGCGCTGTATCATCCGCAAAATAATCCGGATGGGAACCGTATCAACCTGTTAGTTGAATAAAAAGAGCAGATTAATTAATATGGCTGGCGATTTTTCTTTTAACTCTAAAGTCCGATTCGACAAAAATGGCTTGGACAATCCTTCCCGGCAACGCAGCAGATCGCTTCAAGTTATGATTTTTATGCTGCTGGTCACTAGCTTGGTGACGCTGCCGATATTTCGTCTAGCCGAACTGCAACTGATACAGGGAGCCTACAATCGACAACGGGCGGAAAATAACCGCATTCGCCCTGTTTCAGTCGCAGCGAATCGCGGTCAAATTTTAGATCGCAACGGCAAAATTTTTGCGGCCAACCGCGTATCTCGATCGGTCTATGTGTGGCCAAAAGAGCGATCGGCCCAGGAGTGGCAAGAGATCGCCGCTACACTGGGCCCGATCGTCAAACTTCCCGCAGCCGAAATTATCAAAAAAATCGATGGAGCCGGCTACAAATCAGCCCTACCAGTGCGAATTAGTAAGGATATTGATGTCGGTACTTTCGTCGCTTTGGGAGAACAAGCTAATACTTTGCGGGGAGTTGAAATTCGCGTAGAATCGAGCCGAGACAATCCCAACCAGCAATTAGCAGCTCACGTTTTGGGATACGTCGGCGAAGCTAGTTTAGATCAATTAAAAGCTAATCCTGGATATCCGATGGGAATGATCGTCGGTCAGATGGGAGTTGAAAAATTAGTTAATTCAACTTTAGAGGGCGTTTGGGGAAACCGTTTGATCGAGGTAAATGCTAAGGGCGAGGAAATCCAAGATTTAGGTGTAAAAGACCCTATTCCCGGCAAACCGGTGCAGCTAACTTTAGATTTAGATATGCAGAAAACTGCGGAAAAAGCTTTGGGTAATCGCCTGGGTGCTGTTGTGGCGATCGACGTGAAAACCGGCGCTCTTTTAACAATGGGTAGTTGGCCGACATTTGATCCCAATATTTTTACCCGCAAGGTAACTCAAAAAGAATGGGATCGGCTGCAAGGGCCAGACAAACCATTTTTAAATCGGGCCGTTCAAGGCTATCCAGTCGGCAGCACTTTTAAGATTGTAACTTCTGTAGCCGGGATGGAGTCTGGCAAGTTTTCTCCTGACTCGACTTTGGTAAGTTCTGCTTCAATTAACATCGGCGGAATTACCTTTAACGAACACAGTGCCGGTTACGGCGTTATCGGTTTCCGGGACGCTTTGGCCTACAGCAGCAATACGTTTTTCTATCAAGTAGGCATGGCAGTCGGGCCGGAAGAAATGGCGAAATGGGCTAAGAAAATGGGCATTGGCGGTACTATTAATTTAAAACTTTTGGGGATAGACGCCGACAATCACGGTCAAGTTCCTATACCAGCAGAGAAACAGAAAATGTATGGGGAAGATTGGTATGTTGGCGATACAGTAACAATGGCGATCGGTCAAGGTTTGGTACTTTGTACTCCCCTAGAACTGGCTGTGATGGTGTCAACTATTGCCAATGACGGTTGGCGAGTGCAGCCGCATTTATTGGCTTCTCAAACCAATACGCCTCTTACTCAAAAAATTAAAACAGGTATTAAGCCTGCAACTTTAAACGTTATTAAACAAGGATTGATTGACGTGGTGAAAAAAGGTACTGGCCGCGCCATGAATGATGGTAGTATTCCTTTAAGTGCCGGCAAAACAGGGACTGTGGAAATGCCTGGTCATCCTGACAATTCTATGTATGTAGGTTTTGCTCCCGCTGACAAACCTGAAGTTGCGATCGCAGTTATCGTTGAAGGCGGCGGATTTGGTGCTGTATCGGCGGCACCAATTGCTCAAGAGGTATTCCGAACCTATTTTCAAAAGCAGGGTTTTAAACCTACTAATAAGCCTTTCTAGTCATTCGTTAATTGTTAATTGTTAACTGTTAACTGTTAACTGTTGACTGTTCACATTTTGCCCCATACTTCGATCGCACTATTCTTGATATCTGGGAAAAGTGCGATCGATCAAAAGTTTTCCCCTACCAATCGTCTCACTTCCACGGTCGATAAATTCATCATTTGCGCCACCTGTTCCAGACTCATCCCAGAATTTAAGAGTTGATTTACGAGCGATCACAATGTTGACTCCGCTGCCAGTCTTCCCAGGTTTTCTTCCTTGTGAGTCTTCAAAAACTCACCCGTTTCAGGAACTCTAAACCTCCATTCTCCTGAAATTAGATGCAATTCCAGTCCCAGCACTTCACTGAACAACCACAGCGTATCGAAAGCGATATTGTTGGCTGCAATCGGCTCGTAATGATTGTTTATTAGACGTACTCCCTGTAAAATAGGATTTAAATAATCTCCAGACGGATCGTACTGAAAATATTCCCTAACTCCCAAAGCCCGATAAATTTCCGGTTTAGTTTCTTGGTCTTTCGTATGAGTTGTTTCCGAAGTAATTTCTAACACAAAATCGGGAGTAATTCCCCCTTCTTCCCAAACTTTATAATTATCCCTTTTGCGGTTGGTCACTCCAAACACCACATAGACATCCGGGGCCACAACTGCCTGGTTGTTCCCTTCTTCATAATATATGAAAGAATTGGCTGACACATAAACATCAGAACGCTCTTGAAAGTAAAGCTTGACAGCTTCAACGCTGTAAGTCATGTAATCGCGCGTGATGTCCCTTTCAGCGATCGGAGCTCCGTCGCTGCTGGGATATTCAATTTCTACTTGTTCGACTTGAGTTAAAATTGTCATTTTTCAATTTTTCTCAAACTTAATTAATTTAATGGTAGCATTCTGTCGGATTTAAAAAAAGTTCACTATCCTCAAAAAAATCAACACCGGCAAGGTGTGCAGCGCACACCTACATAATTAGGTGCTGTGTCCTAGACTGTAAGGCTGGTCTGACGTTTTACAGATACAGACTATTGAAATTCTAATTAATTCCTCTGTCTAAAATAATTATTTCCGAACCAACAACTGGACTTCTCGCTATTAACTTGCCTTCCATATTCGCAATTTCTAACTTGCTGAAATCAAGTGAGTTAGCCTCCTTCCACATTTTAGTTGCTAGTTGATTTTGCTCGACTTCGCTGAGTTTGTACCAGTCTTCAGCGACTTTCACAGTCAAAATGCTGCTGGAAAAATTAGCTTGAACAGACTCAACTAAACCGCCGCCCAGTCGATTCTTAATCTCGGTAACTTGAGTTTGAATCGCAGAAATCAGAGACTGTTCCGGGGTCAGCGGCGGCGGTGGGATAATTTCTACTGGTTGCGGTTTTTCCGGAGCTACTAAATCGGGCAACTTGCTTTTGAATTTAGCAGAGATTGGCTCAGATGGTACGATCGCCTCTGGCGATTTCGGCGTTCCCGATGCCATAAAATCACCAAACGTGGGCGGCGACTGCTGGGCTGCTGGCAAAGGCATTTTTGCTACTTTCTCCGACGGTTTTGCTGAGAAACTGTTGAAAGTTAAACCGACTACAACGATCAGAATTGCTGCTAATGCGGCGTTTAAAATTGGATCGGACAGCTTCTGGTTCGTAGATGGTGGCAGTAGCGATCGCACTAGCCGCACAATACTTTGCCAAAGTACACCGACGTTCTCTAAAAAACTCCCTTCCCTGCGTTGGGATACAGGCTTTTTATCAACTTTTACAGCAACTTTTGGTGGCACGCTGTTAACTTCCGCAGCAACAGCGGGAGGAGTTACTGTTGCTGAGTCAGAAGCGGTGGGCGCGATCGGCTTTTGGGCCTGCAACGGCGGTTCGGCTGGTAATTTTTTGCCTTTTTTTCCCAAATTCCCAATCGAGGCAATCAAAGCTTTGATTCTCTGATTTTTGGGAACCGCGCTGCTGGCATTTTGAGTTTTGCTGCCAGTGGGGGCAGACTTTGCACCCGAATCAACCTGCGGTGTCGGAGATTTAGACGGTTCTGGAGTTGACTGGTTTAGTTGTTCTTCTGACATTTTCTCTGCCTTGGGGCGTTGCAAATATATCTAAACGAGATAAATTTTAGTTGAGCCATCTCAACCTTAATTTATCATTTAACTTAGTTGTAACCGAATCCAAATGAGCATCAAACGTCGTCACTTTCTAATTTTAGGCAGTCTCAGCAGCTTAGGTTTGGCCGGAGTCTGGAAAATGTTTCAGCTTCGGACTGCCTGGGGTACAGACGCCAGCGCTGCTGTGCCTTCTAACGTTGAGACCCAAAGGGCGATCGTTCCTTTGCCGGCCTCACCGCCTATTTTACGCTTTATTTCGGTAGCCGACACCGGTACCGGCGCTGAAGGTCAGTATGCTGTGGCTGAGGCGATGGCGCAATATCACCGGGAAAACCCTTTTAATATTACTGTTCTCGCCGGCGACAATATCTACAATAACGGCGAATTTGAAAAAATTAATGCTGTTTTCGAGAAGCCTTATCAGCCGTTATTGCAGCAAGACGTAAAATTTTATGCTTGTCTGGGAAATCACGACATCCGCACTGCTAACGGCGATCCGCAAGTTAAATATGCGGGTTTTAATATGCAAGGTCGCTACTATACTTTTCGGCGCGATCCGGTACAGTTTTTTGCTCTAGATACCAATCACAATGCTGACTGGGAAAATCAGCTTGCTTGGCTGGAAAAAGAGTTGAGTCAGAGCCCCGCACCGTGGAAAGTTGTGTTCGGCCACCACCCTATTTATTCCTCTGGCATCTACGGATCGAATCAAGCTTTTATTAAGACTTTGACGCCTTTGTTTCAAAAGTACGGCGTGCAGCTTTATATCAACGGACACGAGCACAGTTACGAACGCACTCGCTCGATTAACGGTACGACTTATTTAATTTGCGGTGCCGGCGCAGGCACTCGTCCCGTGGGGCGTTCAGAGTGGACGGAGTATTCTGCTAGCCGCCTGAGTTTTGCGACGTTTGATGTCTATGATGACCGGATGTTTGTCAGTTCTATCGGTACTGATAAGCGGGTTTTTGACAGGGGAGCGATCGAAGTGCGATCGGCTTAATTTAGATTATATTCAGGAGGCAACAAAATGAATAGGGGTTGTAGAGCCAATAAAACTGGTTTTGTTTTAGAAACAACTGTAGAAGGTACGTTGAGAGGCCACGGATATCTCGAAATATGTCCCCAGTTGCCGAAAAAGCGCAAGCGAGATTGGCTCTTAATCTCTACTGAAAATCCCAAGCGATATGCTAAACAGGTTTATATTGGGTCTAGCATCTATGAAACTGAAATAAATGTCGATTTTTATATTGTTGGTTCCGGTTTGTTTCCTCTGGGTCTAATTGTTGAGTGCAAGTGGCAAGAAGACAAAGGTTCAGTAGACGAGAAGTATCCTTACCTAAATTTAAATATTAAAAATTGTTATCGGGTGCCAACTATTGTTATAGTGGGTGGTGATGGTATGAGGCAAGGTTCGATCGACTGGTTTAAGAAACAAATTCCTGACAATCAAAATCTGTTAGCAGTTCACAAACTCGAAGGTTTCATTACCTGGGCTAACAAATATCTGTAACAGGAATTACGGAACTTTGCATCGTGTGGGATCACGACGTATCGCTCCTACAAAATATGCTTAATTAGAGACTTTGTTTAAGTAATACTTAAAATGAACGTATTAATAATTCCTTGATTTTTCCACGTTTAAAACTATTAGAATTAATTCCCCTAGATGCTGATATTTCCAGGAGTTTGGGCAGACATTTATTTGGAAAAACTTGACTATCGCTGTAGATTTTTTCGATAAAATCGCAGTTAGAATTAGACAGCATAACTTTCACGCCCCGTTCTGCAAGTTCTGCAAAAATATCTCTCAGTTTAAGCTGTTCCGATTCTTTGAAATTATCCCGGCTGTAAGTCGTGAAGTTACTGGTGGCACTAATTGGATAATAAGGCGGGTCAAAATAAACAAAGTCTTCGCTGCTTCTAGCAAAATCCAAAATTTCATCGAATTTCCTGACTTCAATTTGAGCGGGCGCGAGTAAAGATGAGACCGATCGCAGTAAATCTGCTTGACAAATGTTAGGATTTTTGTATCGACCTATGGGAACATTAAATTCACCTTTTGAGTTTTCTCTGTAGAGGCCGTTGTAACAAGTTTTATTGAGGTAAATCAGGCGTGCTGCTTTTTCTATATCTGTTTTGTAGGAGCGCGATCGCACCGAGTAATAATAATCTTTATTGTCCTTGGTATGTTCTAACTGATGCTCCTCTAAAAGTAGAATCAGCTCCTCAACTTTATCCCTGACACAGCGATAAGCATTAATCAACTCAGGATTAATATCTGTTAAAATAGCTTGCAAACCAGGGTGCTGCTGTGCTAAGTAAAAAAATACAGCTCCGCCACCCAAAAAAGGCTCGTAGTAAGTTGTGAACTTTTCAGGAAAATAAGGTTGATATTGTCCAATCAACCTAGTTTTGCCTCCTGCCCATTTCAGAAAGGGACGTGGCAAGACGAAAGAAGGTGCGGAAGCAGACATTTATCTAGAAATAACGGCCCTATAATATTTATCACAACTAGAACTCAATAGACATACTTCTGAAGTTCTTACCGGAGGTCGCGTAGCATTAAACAGACCGTGCCGGAGCCATCGGCGAAAAGTTTTCGTTAGAATTATATATGTCAGCCTCGCCGGCAAAAATGCCCGATCGCCCGATCCGCAGATTTAGCTCCGGCTGTGCCAAAATTGTCTAACTCGCTCACAAGTGTTACCAGTCAAAGATCGTGCTGTGACACTTTACCCCACCAAGCAAATGCAAGATTTTATTAATAACGTCTCTCGCTACCCGCGCTTTTTCATTACGATATGTCTGGGAATTTTCTTTTTCCTGTTCGAGCGACTCAAACCCCTGCTCGATCGACCAGCAACTGCGATCGCCCTGATTAGTTCCATTGTAGCGACTTTTGTCTTTCTAACTTTTACACTGCGGGCTATGTTAGGCCTGAGTTCGGTTTAAAGCAAAGCTAGAACGCCAACATCAAGGGCAAATTCAGTTAAACCACTAACTCCCAAACTAACTGCCAACTCTTGCAGGCGATCGCACACTTGACAATAGTCGCTGCGATAGATTGGAAGAGGAACAAAATTGGGCTAGTTACGCCAGTGCTGCTCAACCAAGGCGCAGGCAAACATTACCGAAGTGCAGGACAAGCGTTTGGGGCTATCAACATTCACTGGGGAAATACTGCACCTTTGTTTCCCCGGTGTCCCACTTAATCATTAGGAAGCGGCACACCCCGCCCCGCTTTCCTCTCCCGTTAACCTGACGGTATCACGAGAGTTTCCAGCGGACAAGACAGATGAAGTTTGAACATATCTATCAATTTTTTCAAGACCCCCCTCCTGTTTATCTAAACAAGGAATTAGCTGTGTGTTACATTCTCTCCGTGTTATTGCGCGGAGATTCCTACGGTACAGAACTGATCGGACAACTAGAGAGGGAATTCCCCATCTACCGACTTTCTGATACCGTTCTCTACAGCGCTCTGAAATTCCTCGAAGATGAAGCCGTAATCACCGGTTACTGGAAAAAAGTAGAAGGACGTGGCCGCCCCCGCCGGATGTATCAAATCCTCCCTGAGTGGCGGCACCAAGCTCAAGACCTCGCTCGTCTCTGGCACGAGTACATCGGTCAGGGAAACGGCGCAAACGGCGCGTCAGATCGTCGATCCCGCGCCTTGGAAACTGGTCAGACGGGTTAACCGAGTTTGAATCGGATGCCTAAACCCTTGAGATGCTGGCGCTACTTGCAAAGCGATTTGCCTTCCTTGCCTTCGCTTTGCTCGATCGCCCGCCGCACAGCCATTAAAGCATCTACACTACGTCAGGACTTACGCATGGTCACTTGAGAATTAGCGACGAGGTAGAGATATGGGAATTTGGTGATGGGGAGAAAAACGCCTTGCTACAAAGCTTTCTGCGAATTTTGGTAAAAAAGTGTCTGCGTAAGTCCTCGATCGCTTTCGTATGTAAAGTTCTGTAAAGTAATAGTAGATAATTTCAATTACACAAACTTCTACCCATGGATACTGCTGTTCTTCCTTCAACATTTGTGCTAACGCTGCTGCTGGCTGTTGGCTTGTTTTTCTTCATCAAAGCCTCAGTCAAAGATAGAATCGAACAAGTCAAGCTTGCTTCCGAGAGCGCCCAAGAGTCACTGTTAACCCAGCTACAAGAGTATTTTGCTTCTAGGGCTTACCGAGTTGCAGCCGTCGATGCCCCCAACTATAAAGTCACCTTTGAGGGTTTTGTGCGGCCGAGTTGGTTTTTGGCTATTTTTTTAACCATGCTAAGTGCAGGCGGCACTCTGTGCTTGGGGCTGGTTTTGGGAATGCTAGTTCCCCAGCAGGGTCAAGTTTTCCTCGCTTTGGTACTGCTGTCCCCGCTGGCGGGGGTATTTTATTGGAAAAAAGCTGGACGCTCTGAGCAAGTCTCGCTAAAACTCGAATCAGTTGCTGAGTCGGGAAGCCAAACCAAGAGCTTTGTTACTGTCAGAGCTCACCGCGATGAACTAGCAGCCATGCAAAAAGCTTTAGATTTGAAACCGATCGATTAAAAGTTTGGTGCGGAACGTTTTTTGATATGCTAGATGCCGTAGTTAGACTTTGAGCAGACAAACCGATGACTCAAGAGCAGCTCTCTCGTTGGCTGTTTTTTTGATTCACTGGTTTTATCGACAGAACAGTCAAAAAAAAACCATTATCGTGAAAGTGCCAATTGTGGCGATCGCCCTTGGGCTGCGATCACGCCTGTTGCGATGGCTCCTTATACCCTAATTCCTAAGGACTTTTCGCAGAAATTTCAGTTGGCACTCTCCAGACAATGAGAACTCTCGCGCTTTTGTTAAAAGACTTAGAAAAACATTGGTATCAATGTTTTGAGCTAAACATTTTGAGCTATGCGCGGCTGGCTGACACCACAGGAATTTTTTCTGTGGTAGCTTCCAACATCACCTTTAAGCTGGGAAACAAGAAATGGTTCTCTTCTACGTATTGGGCTCCAAATAAACCTTTTTCAGCCCAGAAGTATCTATCAGTGGTATGCTCGTTACGCTTGACTAACAGCAAAGCTGGGGGAGCAATGCCTTCGGCATGGATGAACTTGCGAGCCGCGGTTACGGGTTTATCTTCGCCGCTCTCGATGCTATATTGAGGCACACACTCTAAAATTCTGCGTCCTTCTTGTCGGCGGCGACTCTTGCGTTTGCGTCTCCTGGCCAATTTCTTTACCTCCTCTGTGAGCAGACAGTATGAGCAGACAGGTTGTAATGATAGCTACCAAATCCGAGGCCAGTATATCCGTTCTAGCTCAAAATTTCAACTGTTTTTAATATATCGACATAATCTTAACATTCGTCCCGATCGACAAAAGTGTAACGGTTGTGCTATGGTTGGCCGCAAGTTCCGCTAAAAGCCAAGCTTGGGGATCGGTAGAAGCTGCGCCGACGGCGATGCGGGGCAATTTGGGTTCATGAAAGCCCCATGCCTTCAACATAGCTGCCTTCTATGAAAGGGAAGAAACCTGAAATTTAGAAGTCTCTCATCAGTAATCGGTGGCCGATCATTTGTAATTTACTTAGAATTCCGTTAGATATCTTAATGTGGCGCTCATGTTAATGCCAGCCAGTTCAGAATTTGTCAAACTTTGCCGCTCGCAGGTGGCCATCGCCGTTAGTTTGGGAGCGAAATTCAGCGCGGTATACCTGACACAAGAGTTGGTAGAAGGCAGCGAAGCAAAGTTGGTGCCGATCGCGGTTTACCCAGAAACCTCAGCCGAATCAGAAGAAAATCAGGGGTTAAGGTTGCAATCTCCCGAAAGCTCGACAGTAAAACCAGCGCCGCGACTGCTAGCGCCGCCGATTCTTCCTGTGGAAGAATCAACCGTAGGGGCGATCGCACCCGAACCGCTTCCGGGTAATGAGCGCAGTTCCCATCAGTGCCAAGGCCCGGAGAATGTGTGGCAGCAGCGCAGGCAAATTGTGACGCCTCTGATACACGAGGGAGCTGTAATGGGACTTCTAGTCAGCGGTCGGCAAGACAGGCCTTGGAACGAGCGAGAGGAGGCTCAAATACAACAAATTGCTCACACCTTAGCCCTAGCCTGCATTTTAGACCAGCGATCGCAGTGGATGCAGCAGGAATTGGGTACGAGTCGGCAAATCCAGGCTCAGGTTTACGACACAATGCACAATTTGCTGCACCAGTTCAAAAGTCCGCTGACAGCGTTACGAACTTTTGGCAAGTTGTTAGCGCGGCGGCTGGTACCGGAAGACAAAAACCGCAATGTGGCTTTTAGTATTGTCCGAGAGAGCGATCGGCTGCAAGAGTTGCTCGGCCAGTTCGATGGAACCGTTGACACCGGCGAAGCACATCTAAAACTGCGATCGGGCACTTCAGAAAAAGCAATGTCCAATGTGGAATCAATCCGGCATTCTCCTCTGTCGCTGTCACCTGCGACCAATTTGAAGGAATCCTGTTTTGTTACAGAAGTCTTAAAACCGCTGTTAACTTCCGCCGAGGCGATCGCCTCTGAAAGGCATCTGAAATTGGTAGCCGACGTGGAGGCGGATTTGCCACCAGTCGGGGCGAACGATCGAGCTTTGCGCGAGGTTTTGAGCAATTTAATTGACAATGCTTTGAAATATACCCCTGCCGGCCGCCAAATTTATATTAAAGTCAGGTACCAACCAGCGGATGGCGATCGGGCAGGATACAGCCAATTGCCTGCCATAGCAGTTGCAGTTAGCGACACCGGTTCCGGCATTCCCCCCCAGGATTTAGAGCATTTATTTGAGCGGCACTACCGGGGAGAAAAAGCGCAGACAGAAATTCCTGGCACAGGATTGGGTTTGGCGATCGCCCGCGATTTAGTCCGCCAAATGCAAGGAGAAATAGAAGTATTTTCCCCACTCAATCCTGAATGGCTACCATCTGCTGCAGATCCTTTATTATATCCAACCGATCGCGGCACTACCTTTGTGGTTTGGCTGCAGGTAAATAAGTAACCAAATCGTAATTGCTCAACCCCCTTGACAAGAAGACGAGATAGACATTAGATAAAGGAATGGAAAAACTTCCCGACTTAAAACAACTATCGAACGAGGCAAAAGAAGCCTTGATAGTAGAGCTATGGGAGAAAATCCAAAAACTAACCGCAGCGTTAGCAACCACAGACCAACCAAAACTAGGCCCATCTCCCAAAAAAACCAGCAAAAATTCCAGCACTCCACCGTCCAAAGGATTCAAGCCCAACATTCAGCCATCGAAAATTGAGGGGATAAAAAGACGAAGAAGCCTAGGAAGAGCAGGAGGGGGAAGACAGCTACATCCTCATCCCGACCAAACAATCATCGCCCAACTCAAAAATTGCCCCGAGTGTGGAGAGAAAGTCACCGGCGCCGCACAAAAATTGCAATCCGTCTACGAAAAAATCGAACGACCCCCAATTCGCCCCATCGTCACCCGAATAGAACGTTATGGTGGTCAGTGTGCCTGCTGTCAGACCGAATATGTTGCACCTGTACCATTGGGAATGGAACCAGGTTCACCGTTTGGCAGTTCAATTCAAAGCTTAGTCACATATCTTCGTTACACTCAGGCCATCAGCTACGAACGGCTGTCGTCGATATTTGGCTCCGTCTTGGGACTAAAGATATCAGAAGGTGCCATCGCCAACTTGCTCTTGAAGGTCAAAATCAGTTTAGACGATCAAGTAACTCAAATACTCCATCGGTTGCGGCGGGCAAAATTAATTTGTTCAGATGAAACCAGTGCCAGAGTTAATGGACAGAATCAGTGGGAGTGGGTGTTTCAGAACCCTGATGTTTGCTTGCACGTCATCCGCCCTAGCCGAGCCAGTGGAGTAATTAACGAAGTTCTAGGAGAACATCGTCCAGATATTTGGGTGTCAGATTTATTTAGCGCTCAAAAAAATCACCCCGCACCACAATGGCAAGTGTGTTTAGCTCATCA
>NZ_JAUBPS010000172.1:0-1306 GCF_036700865.1 Microcoleus sp. S13C4 | reverse complement strand
TAATAATTAAGTGGGGTCGTAAAATCAAAAATAAGGGCAATGCGTGTATCACAGTTTAAATGTGCAACAGCTTATCTCCCGACAAAACATCATTGCCGGAGTTGCCCGAGATGGAATCGCTGCCTTTTCCGCCCACTAAAAAATCGTTACCTTCTCCGCCGTTAACAGTATCGTTATCTAAATCTCCAAACAGCGAATCTTGACCTGAGTTGCCATCAACTAAATCACTTTGCTTCCCTCCAAAAATGCTGTCATTACCCAAGTTTCCCGCAATGGTGTCATTGCCCATCAAACCAAAAATCAGGTCATCTTCTGAAGTTCCTGCTAGCAAGTTTGCTTGGGCGGTGTCTCTAATTTCTGCCATGTTCCGATCACTCTCTAAAGTTGATAGTCCCGTTACCTTTAGGCAAGGGAATTCTCAGTACAAACATTTCCAAATTCGCACTATGGGCTAATTTGACTAAAATATTTTAGGTATGAGAAGCCTATTTTATGATATATTATACGCAGCTAGAATTATAAGTAAATCCGCCTGTCGAGATATATAAAATCGCCCTAGATACAAATATACCCGCCTATATTTGAGAGTTGGCATTATAACCAGGGGTGCCGCCGTGCAACTGCAAACCCCCAAGCTAAACTTTTTAGCGGTGCGAACCTATGAAATTTTGTACTGCGTTCATTAGTAATATACGCTGACTCTATAATTTTGGATCTGTACAGTCAGAAATTATTTTTCAACTTTAATCTTAAATCCTCCGAAGGTGGGCTTTGTCTGTGTAGCGGCGACCACCATCGCTCAATATAAAGTGGATTATAAATGCGGAATTGGCATAATAAGTTAGTTGAACAGTCGTTTTCAGACGACTTAAGCTTTCAGGCAGGGGTTTAAACCCCTGCCTAATCGGAGTTTCACATTAAGTTGACACAAATGAGTTGGGCTTGGGAAGGCAAAAAAGCAGTTTTTTCCCTTCTTCTTTCTTCCTTCTTCATGACTTACGCAAGACTTACGCAAGCACACATTGCGACTGTTAATAAAACCTTAATTTAATTATATACTGCCGCCGCAACTCGATCAAGTCTGCACGGAAAAGTCCTCTGGATCGATATCCCAATTTACCCAGCGAATTGCCTCCCTAGCTGATGCCAGGTTAGGCGGCACTCTCAAAGCGTGAATGAATCCCGTACTCGGACAAGTCATTTTTAACAAACAAATCGGCTCGACATCGGCATTAAGCTGTTGCACATTTAAACTGTGATACACGCATTGCCCTTATTTTTGATTTTACGACCCCACTTAATTATT
>NZ_JAUBPS010000019.1:0-96067 GCF_036700865.1 Microcoleus sp. S13C4 | reverse complement strand
TTGTTCGTAATTCATATTATTAATCTAATTTTTTCTTTTATTTTACCTAGAACGAGCGCACTTTCGCAAGAGGTCTACTCAATATAAATTATTATATTGAAGCGGTGAGCAGGCTGCTATGATCGACGAACTGCTACCAAATTAAGAAGCCGTTTTCAGTATGGCCCTGGCTTCTTCAATATTGTGGGCAACCAATTTGCCCGACTCGATAAAGGCTGCTCTTTCAGTATCGCTGAGTTCGAGTTCCACTATTTGTTCGACTCCCTGATATCCCAAGCGGCAGGGTGCTCCTAAAAAGATATCTTGCACGCCGTATTCGCCGTGCAAATAAACGCAGCAAGGCAAGAGTCGCAACTGATTAAATAAAATAGATTCTACCATCAAACAGACAGCAGAGGCGGGTGCAAAGTAAGCACTACCAGTCTTCATCAATTCTACAATTTCTGCGCCGCCGTGGCGAGTCCGCTGTACGAGTCGATCGATCGCCCCAGCATCCATAAGTTGAGTGATGGGAATACCGTTGACAGTAGAATAGTGGGGCAAAGGAACCATCAAATCGCCATGAGAACCGATGACAGTTGCATTGACTTCAGCATTTGAAACGCCCAATTCCATGGCAATAAAAGTTTGAAAGCGGGCGGAGTCGAGAACTCCCCCCATACCCATGACTCGGTGTTTTGGCAAATCCGCTGCTTCCCAAGCTAAATAAGTCATGATATCGAGGGGATTTGTGACTGTGATTAAGATTGCTTCGGGAGAATGCTCGATCGCCTGTTTTGTAGCTTCGGTGACAATTCGAGCATTGATTTTAATTAAATCTTCCCGATTGATACCGGGTTTGCGTGGCACTCCGGCGGCAATTACTATGATATTTGAGTTAGCCGTATCTGTATAATCATTTGTACCGACAATTTGGCGATCGTGGCGTTCCACTCCCCTGGCTTCCATCAAATCCAAAGCAACGCCCTGCGGCCAACCCTCCACAATATCAAGCAATACTACATCTGCCAGATTTTTCTCAGCAATTCGCTGGGCTAACGTACTACCGACTTTGCCTGCACCAATAATTGATACCCGGTTTGATGGAGAATTCATTGGATTTTAGATTTTAGATTTTAGATTTTAGCAATCAGCTTAATTGCGGAAAGGTGCGCGGTGTGCACCCTTCGCTACATTAAGAACAGTGATGTTTAGTTTTGGTGAGTTACTTAAAATCTTCGAGTTGGTCTACCCGCAGCCAAATGTTGGGAGTGGGTACTTTGCCAAATTTGACGAAGGCATAGTCGCCGCGAACATCCATCACTTCGCCCTTTGTTTCAAATATATACGAGGAAAAGCGCTGGTCGCTGGCTTTGGCTTCTAGACTGTTTTCCAATTTTTCGCGTACAGCGCGAACTATACTGCCTTTCTTGATTGCCATAACTTGCTTTGTTTAGTTTAAAAAACTATACAAATTTTAATCTAGATTTGCCTTGAAAGGACTTCTTCTTTCTTCTGACCTCTGGCACCATTCTCGCTTAACAAGATTTCCGACCTGTTCCACAATAGTTCAATATTCTTGTGGGCTGGGTGTCCCGCCCGCCCCTGACAGCCTTATTGACAATGGTACAAGATATCAGTTCTTCCTTCTTCCTTCTTTCCTCTTCCGCCTTCTTCCCTCTTCTTCCTTCTTCCTTCTTCCCTCTTCCTTCTTCCCTCTTCCGCCTTCCTTCTTCCTTCTTCCTTCTTCCCTCTTCCTTCTGCTTATTGCTGACAGGCAGGGCAAAAATGAGTCGATCGCCCTGCTAATTTTATACGTTCGATAGTTGTGGAGCAAGTGCGGCAGGGTTGGCCGGCGCGATTGTACACCCAAGCGACGCCGCCGTAGTTGCCGTTGACACCTTGGACGTTGAGAAAATTGCTAAAAGTAGTGCCGCCGGAGTCGATCGCCTTCTGTAAAACTTGAATAATAGCTGTATGGATGCGCCCAATTTGCTCTGCGGTCAAATCCGCGCACAGAGTTGTGGGCATCACTCCCGACAAAAACAAAGTTTCGTCTGCGTATATATTGCCCAAACCAGCTATCAGTGCCTGGTCTAGCAATGCTGTTTTTATGGGTCGCGCCCGCCGGTGCAGCTTGCGGGTCAAATATTCTGTTGTAAACTCGTCGGAAAACGGTTCGGGCCCTAAAAGTTTCAGACCGATGACAGTGCTGGAAACCTCGGTTTCTGCAGGCACATACCACATTTGCCCGAAGGTGCGCTGGTCTACAAACCGCAGTTCTTGGTTTCCTTCAAAAAACAGCCGCACTCGCGCGTGTTTTTGCAGGGGTTCGGATTGGTTCACCCACAGCAGTTGTCCTGTCATTCGGAGGTGAACGCCCAACCAGCCGGCTTTTGAAGGCAGAAGGGAAGAACTAGGAGTAGGAGTTGGGAATTCTCCAACTTTCTCGGTCTTCCTTTCTGCTTGTGGGAATTGAGATAGTTCTGCCAGTAGATATTTGCCGCGTCTGTACCAGCGGGCGATCGACTTTCCTTTGAGTTTCGTCAAAAAATCGGTCGCAGAGATTGAGCGGGCGATCGTGCTGTTTAACAACACGTCCCCGCCCAACATTTCTCGATCGAGGGTTGCTTGATTCAAACCCCGGCAAATAGTTTCAACTTCTGGCAGTTCTGGCACAATTAGCGTTGTTCTGTTCCTTGATTTGGCGAACCTTCGACGCTGCCGGTTACTTCGGCGCCCGGTTTGCTGTCCGTGGAAGTTTTCGGCTGCTGGGGGGCGCCACCGCTGCCGGTTTTCCGAGTTTTCTCGTCCAGCGTGGTTTGTTTGCCGCCGGAAGCTACTGGAGTCCCTGTTTTCGCTTTTGCTTTGGGTGCTGTTACTTCCACTAATTCGCTTTGGGCGAAGTTGTTGGTGTTGACGCCTGCATAATTTACGCTGTTAAAGCGAACGATAACTGGGTATTTAATGCCGCTTTGGTCTACCGTAGCAACGGTGCCCACTTCTTGATACCAGTAGGATTCTTTGCGGAGAATCCGGACTGTAGAACCGCGTTGAACCATGAGCTTTGTTTCCTTTGCGATGAATAAACGGATAAAGCCATTTTTTTTACTTTAGTCGATCGCGCGGCGCATTTAAAGTCGGCAACGGAATTTTTACCTCCCGCCCCGTTTTTTTGTCTGATCTTTGTAAAGAAAAGTAAATACTTTGGTAGGGCGATCGCTGCGGTTGCAAAATAAATAAACTGACATTATCCGTCAAATAAAACCAGTACGAGCGAGTTGAAAACAAACTTTACAAATAGTTGTGAATTGGTACAGTTAAATGTTGTTCTGCGAAATTCTGATAAGTCATGACTGAACCTCACGCAACAGTAATACTCGCGATCAGTGCTGACGGTAAAATTGCAGATGTAGTCCGATCGCCCGCGAGATTCGGTTCTGCCAACGACAAAGCCCACCTCGAACAGCAAGTGGCAGCAAGCGACGCGGTTTTGTTCGGCAACGGCACTTTACAGGCTTATGGGACGACGATGAGAGTGATTTCGCCGGAATTGGTCAAACAGAGGGAACTGCAAGGGAAGCCCCCACAACCGGTGCAAATTGTGTGTTCGCGATCGCCCGAATTTGACCCAAACTTGCGATTTTTCCAGCAACCGGTGCCTCGCTGGCTGCTGACAGGGCAAGACAGTAGGGAAACGGCATTGCCCTCTCCTCTTGGGACGAAAGACGGGGAAACGGCATTGCCCTCTCCCTACCCGATGGCAAACAGTAAGTTCGATGGAATTATCTATGCGAAAACCGCAGGTGGAGAGATTGATTGGATTGATGCGTTTCAACAGCTAGCAAGCTTCGATATCAAACGCTTGGCGATTCTGGGCGGCGGAAAACTGGTAGCCTCTGTGCTGGCTGCAGGCTTGGTAGACGAACTTTGGCTGACGGTGTGCCCGTTAATTTTGGGCGGCGCGGATGCACCGACACCTGTGGAGGGAGAGGGTTTTTTGGCGGATGTAGCGCCGAAATTGGAGCTTTTGGCGGTTAAACAGGTGGGACAAGAGGTATTTTTGCATTATCGGGTCGATCAAACTAACTGAAGCTCAAACGTACTCCGAGACTAGGGTTTGACGATTAAGCCCTCCGATCCCCCCTAGCCCCCCTTAACAAGGGGGGAACCGGAGGCACTCAAAGTCCCCCTTCTTAAGGGGGATTTAGGGGGATCGGGTCTCGGACAAAAGCGAGATTTGTCAGGTTTCAAGGTTCACTTGACACCAGTTGCCATTCAGCTTTCCCAGCGATCGAATAATTGTATTAACTTAAATGAAGTTCGATCGCTCTACGCTCAAATCTCCCTATGCTGAAACAGCCAAAACCTGAATATTCTGTAGCCTGGATTAGCAAACTAGCAGACATCTCGCAAGCATCGTGGGATGCGTTGGCGATGCCGCTAAAAACTCCATTTCTGGAATGGGATTGGCTTAACAATCTCGAAGTCTCCGGTAGTGCGACCGGTAAAACCGGTTGGCTGCCACATCACTTGACTGTGTGGCGAGACAAACAGTTGATTGCTTGCGCGCCACTTTATGTCAAAAGCCACAGCTACGGCGAATTTGTGTTCGATAATCAGTGGGCTGATTTAGCTCAACGTTTGGGTGTTCAATATTATCCCAAATTGATGGGAATGACGCCGTTTACTCCGGCTGAAGGCTATCGGTTTTTGATTGCCGAGGGGGAAGATGAAGACGAGTTAACAGGAGTAATGGTAAGCGCGATCGACCATTTTTGCGATCGCCACAATATCTCCGGCTGCAATTTCCTTTATGTCGATCCCGAATGGCGCGAAAGAATGGAACGCCACGGTTTCAGCAGTTGGCTGCACCACAGCTATATTTGGCAAAATCAAGGCTATCAAAATTTTGACAATTATTTAGGCGCATTTAATGCCAACCAGCGCCGCAATATCAAGCGCGAACGCAAAGCAGTTGACCAAGCTGGTTTGTTGGTAAAAACGCTGACGGGCGATGAAATTCCCCCAGCCATGTTTGCTCAAATGTATGCTTTTTATGAGAATACTTGCGACAAATTTGGTTGGTGGGGAAGCAAGTATCTGACTAAGCGATTTTTTGAACAGTTGCACCACAATTATCGCGATCGAGTTTTATTTGTAGCCGCCTACGACAAGGAAGATGACAGACAGCCGGTGGGTATGTCTTTTTGTTTGTATAAGGGCGATCGACTGTACGGGCGTTATTGGGGCAGTTTGCAGGAAATAGACTGCTTGCACTTCGATGCTTGTTACTATACGCCGATCGAATGGGCGATCGATCGGGGCATCCAAAGCTTCGATCCCGGTGCCGGCGGGCGGCACAAAAAACGGCGCGGCTTTCCAGCTACGCCCAATTATAGTTTGCACCGATTTTATAACAACCGTCTGGCGCAAATTCTCAAGTCTTATATCGGTCAAATCAACGAAAGAGAACAGGAAGAAATTGATGCAATCAACGAGGATTTACCTTTTACTAAGCTACCTCCGTTGTTACTCGGCGATTGACGGTTGACTGGGAATTTGGAATTGGAAATTGGGAATTAGTAACAGCCCATCGGTGTCAACATAATACTATAACCCTGTGTATATCTCGTTGGTATCGAAGTTTCGATCCCCCTAAATCCCCCTTAAGAAGGGGGAACTTGAATGCTATTCCCCCTTTATTAATGGGAGTTAGAGGGGACGTAAGAATACTCTTGTCACCCCCTTATTAAGAGGGGTTAGGGGAGATTGAAACTCAACTATAAACGATATTTATTATGGATTTTAGTCTTAAGTTGACACGAATGGTAACAGTCAACAGTCAACCGTCAACCGTCAACAGTTAAACTAATTCAAAATTACCTTGCCATCTTCCTGAATTTCCAGGGACTTTGTATCAGCGGCCACCTCAGTTGTCGCCCCGAAACTGACTTGCAACATACCCGGCATCGCGGTTGCTTGGGGGCGAACCAGCACCAATCCCCCGTCTGGGCGCTGGTAAGTGAGGGTGATTGGCACTGGGAGGGTTTGAAGCAAAATTTCCGATTGTTCGCCCAGAGTGCGCGGCTGGGTAACGCCTACGATTTGATAATTGATGACAGCATTGGTGGTATTCACCAGTTTAATTACTATCCTGCCTTCGGCAGGCGTAACTCGCGCACTGGGCATGGGGAAGCGGGGAGGCGCATCTGTGGGTGTAGAGGGCATCCCCCTGAGGCTCGGACTCGCAGCCGGAGTTGGTTGGCTGACGGGTTCTTCAGTGGCTGCAGGAGTCTCTGCGGGCTGGGAAACAGGTTTTCCTTGTTGGGGCGGGGGGCCGCCGGCCTGGGAAAGTGTTGCGAGACTAACGAGTAAACCCCCGCAGGTGGCTGCTAGCAAGCTGATTTTTTTTAACGGTAGATTGTGGCGAAACATAAATAACTCCTCACAAGTTCGATCGAGGTTTTCCAACAAAGTTCATGTTAATCTATGCGGGAATTGAATTTTAATAGGTGGGTTTGGGTCAGAGGTAAGAAGAATCAGGCTTGAGGGGTAGATTTTTTTTTAACCGCAGAGGGCGCAGAGGAGGAGGGGAAGTTTTAGGGGTGAGATGCTTCTGATTTGTGGGCGGGGAGGGTGACGGTAACGGCGGTACCTTGATCGACTTGGCTGTCAATACGGATTTGGCCGCGGTGATTTTCGACAATGGCTTTGGCGATGGCTAATCCTAAACCGGAACCGGCGGCGCTGCGGTGGGTGCGGGCGGGATCTGCGCGGTAGAATCGATCGAACAAATGCGGCAGGGCTTCTGCGGAAATTCCGATACCGGTGTCTGTTACTTTTATTTGCAGCGCTGGATTTAACATCGGCGAATTTCTTTTGTTTTTAGCTGCAAGTTGCAATTCTACTTCAATTTCACCGCCCGAGGGCGTGTACTGCACGGCGTTGCTGACAAGATTGGTAAAAAGTCGGGCTAGTTGATCCCAGTCGCCCAACAGTGTAAAGTTTTCCTCAGCGTTGGGCCGATCGACAATTTCCAAAGAAAGAAAGAGATTTTGGGTAGTGGCGATCGCCTGTTGTTCTTCAATTACCTCCATCAGCAAAGCATCGAGAGGAACCTCAATCCACTGCTGCTGGACGATACCGCTATCTTGTCTGGCTAAAAACAGCAAATCGTCAACCAAGCGCCCCAAACGGCGGGTGAGGCGTTCGATAACTTGTAGCTGTTGATGCTGCTGCGGTTCGATATCGGGTTCCGCCAAAGCTACTTGGACGTTAGTTTGAATAGTGGCGATCGGATTTCTGAGTTCGTGAGAAGCATCAGCAGTAAACTGTTTGAGACGCTGATAAGATTCCCGCACAGGTTTCATAGCCAATCCCGACAGCAGCCAGCCAATAGCTGCAACGCAAATTAGAGTTAAACCCGCGCCCAAAATCAAATCAAGAATTAATTGGCGGATGGGTTTTGTCACTTCAAACCAAGGATGGCTGACTCGCAAATATCCCAGAACTTGGCGGCCGCTTTGTACTCGCTGCGTTACTTGTCTGAGGGAATAGTTTTGATCGGACGGCAACTTATTATTAATTATCCAAACCGTTTCGCCAGTGCGGTTAGCGTGAATGGGAATATTCAGCGGTTCTGATAATGTAGACCACAGCAATTGGCCCGTAGGACTGAACCATTCTAAATCAATGTGGTCGTCTTCTACGGCATCCGTGCTATCTGGAAAACTGGCTTGAATATTAACTTGCAACTTATTTTTTTCTGTGGTATTAGGGAAAGTTAGCGGTTCGATAACGAGAGTGCGCTCTATTACTTCGACAACATGATTGAGAGTGTCATCAATGCGATCGATCAAAGTATTGCGGACGTAGAAATAGAAACCTGTGGCGAATACAAGCAACAATACAGCAGTAACGGCAGTATACCAAATAGCGAGGCGGCGGCGGGTAGTTTGAAACATGGGAAATGGGGATTTTTTTTTAAACGAACCGCGAAGACGCGTTCGGCGAAGCCGTTCCCGAAGGGTAGGGCGCGAAGGAAGAAAAGAGCGAGAGAATCTTAAAGGGATTGTGAAGTAATAATCATTAACTAACTCTTAACCAACCATTTATAAATATAACGCTCTTCTCTTCTCTTCTCTTCTCTTCCTTTGTGTCCTTCGCCTCTTCGCGGTTCCTTAAAAAAAGCCTTGTTCAGAAGTCCTGCAATAATTGCTACCACAATATTCCATTATTAATACTTCAGACAGATGTCGAGGTAACTCCCAGGTTGGTAATGTACTCGCGAAACTTTTTAGGTAAAAGCCTGTGAACACATTTTTATTTAGAGCAGCGATCGGGCTATTAATGGCATTTTTTGGGGCAATCACCTATTTTACAAACGACGTACAAAATCCGGTAACTGGAGAGAAACAGCGCGTGCAGCTTTCTCCCCGCCAAGAGATTGTTTTGGGATTGCAGGCGCGAGATAAAATGGCCGCCCAGTACGGGGGGCTTTATCCTAGCCAGAGTATTCAGCAGTATGTCGATCAAGTAGGAAAACGAGTTGTCAACGGTTCGACCGCGAAACAAGCGGGTTATCCGTTTGAATTCCACCTGCTGCGAGACCCCGAAACTGTGAATGCTTTTGCTTTACCGGGGGGACAAGTTTTCATTACTGCGGGGCTGCTGCGGCGGCTGAATTCCGAGGCTCAGTTGGCTGCTGTACTGGGGCACGAAAGCGGTCACGTTGTGGCGCGCCACGCTGCGGAACACTTGGCAAAACAGCAGTTAGGCAGGTCTTTGGTAACGGCGGTTGGGGTGGCTACTAGCGACGATCGCGGGGGCGGTCAGCAGGCAGCATTAATTGCTCAAGCTGTCAATCAAGTTGTCGGTTTACGGTACGGTAGAGCGGATGAACTTGAGAGCGATCGGCTAGGTTTTCGGTTTATGACCGAAGCGGGCTACGATCCTAGAGGTATTGTTGAGGTGATGCAAATTCTCGGTGCTTCTAGGAACGGCCAAGCGCCGCCGGAGTTTTTGAGTTCTCACCCGAATCCTGAAAACCGAGTTGAAAAGTTGCAAGCTTTAATCGCACAAAATTATCCTAACGGCGTTCCGGCTAATTTGGTGTCTGGACGCGATGAGTTTGCTAAGAATGTGTCGGGGGATCAGCGATCATTGCATCGGCCTTCACAAAACTTCATGCTAAAGGCCGATATAAGTTGGAGGGTAATTTGGCACGATCGACTTAATGAGCGATCGAGCAATTGGAAAGTTGAAAACCATGATTGAATCTTGGATGATTATCGGCGGCGTGACTTTCTCAGTCGCCTTCGGCACTCTGTTTTTTAAACTCCGCGATATTAACTGGGCCGTCAAACTTCAAAGACCGGATTGGATGTTTTTTGAGCCTGCTATTCCGTTAATTTGGACGGTAATTTTTGCTTGCGGGGCCGGCAGCGCTATTTTCGTGTGGGAACAGGAGCCAGGGAGCCTTAAAACATGGGTGCTGATGGCTTTCTACTTGCTTTTAGAAATTGTCACCGTTGCTTATATTCCTGCTACTCTCAGAGCCAAAAGTCTCAAAGTAGGGACAATTTTGGGAGGGGCGGGCGAGATTTTGGGAGTTGTGCTGACGTTGGCTGTTTTGCCGATTTCTCAAACCGCGGCTTTGTTACTTTTGCCTTACGCGATTTGGGGTGCGATCGGCACTTATACTACTTGGGAAATGATTCAGTTAAACCCAGAAGCTGCATAAAGCTCAGATGAGCTTCGGCGCACCCTACATACTATAACGCTCTTCTCTTCTCTTCCTTCGTGTCGTTAGGGTCTTCGCGGTTCGTAAAAATAACCTTGTTAAGAATAGCCAATCCGTGCTACCGGGTTAACCGACCGATAGAGTGAGGAAATCCGCTTAACAGTGTGGGGGTATTTGATGAGAAAATAGATGAATAAAAGTGCTTTAAATCAAAGGATGACAGTTATCAATGGCCATTAAAGACCAGCCCCAACCACCTCGTTTTCGACAAATTAGCAATGTCTTGTTATTGCTCTCAAGTTTGTTTTTGCTGGCCAACATCTTTTTACCGAATTTGTTCGGCCCCCAAATTCCGCAAGTGCCTTACAGCTTGTTCGTCCATCAAGTGCAAGAACAAGATGTAGTACGAGCTTCGGTAGGTCAAAATGAAATTCGCTACCAACTCAAAGGCGAAGGCGACAAACCTGGTCAAGTGCTATCCACTACGCCGATTTTTGACCTGGAATTGCCTAAACTTTTACAAGAAAAAGGCGTTGAATTTGCGGCGACTCCGCCGGCTAAAAATGGCTGGATCGGCAGTGTTTTAAGCTGGGTGGTTCCGCCGCTGATTTTTGTGGCGATTTTTCAATTTTTCATGAACAGGCAGGGTGGCGGGCCGCAGGGTGCACTGTCGATCGGCAAAAGCAAAGCTAAGGTCTATGTAGAAGGCGAATCGGCGAAAATTACTTTTGCTGATGTGGCTGGAGTAGAAGAGGCTAAAACTGAATTAGTCGAAGTTGTTGAATTCCTGAAAACTCCCGACAGATTTACGGCAATCGGTGCGAGAATTCCGAAAGGCGTACTGTTAGTCGGGCCTCCGGGAACTGGCAAAACGCTGTTAGCAAAAGCAGTGGCTGGTGAAGCTGGCGTGCCGTTTTTTAGCATTTCCGGTTCGGAGTTTGTGGAACTGTTTGTAGGTGTTGGTTCTGCCCGAGTTAGAGATTTATTCGAGCAAGCTAAGAAACAAGCTCCTTGTATTATTTTCATTGATGAATTGGACGCGATCGGCAAATCTCGTAGCAGTAACGCTAGCTTCGGTGGGAATGATGAACGTGAACAAACTCTAAATCAATTATTAACTGAAATGGATGGTTTTGCGGCGGGCAATACTACGGTAATTGTGCTGGCTGCAACTAACCGCCCAGAAAGTTTAGATGCTGCTTTGTTGCGCCCTGGCCGTTTCGATCGCCAAGTTTTAGTCGATCGCCCGGATTTATCTGGTCGCGAAGAAATTTTGAACATTCACGCTCAAAAAGTGAAGTTGGGCCCGGATATTAACTTGAAGGCGATCGCCACTCGCACCCCCGGTTTTTCGGGCGCAGATTTGGCAAATTTGGTGAATGAAGCTGCTTTGTTGGCCGCCCGCAACCGGCGCTTAACTGTGGCGCAGGAAGACTTTGCAGAGGCGATCGAACGCATTGTGGCGGGCTTAGAAAAGAAAAGCCGCGTGCTCAATGAAAAGGAGAAAACCATCGTTGCTTATCACGAAGTCGGCCACGCAATGGTGGGTGCTCTGATGACGGGTAATGGCGAAGTTGCCAAAATCTCGATCGTCCCTCGCGGTATGGCTGCTTTGGGTTATACTTTGCAGTTACCGACTGAAGACCGTTTCTTGTTAGATGAGTCGGAATTGCGGGGTCAAATTGCGACTTTGTTGGGCGGGCGATCGGCTGAGGAAGTGGTGTTTGGTAGCATTACTACTGGCGCTTCAAATGACTTGCAAAGGGCGACTGATTTAGCTGAACGGATGGTGACAACTTACGGGATGAGTAAGGTTTTGGGGCCTCTAGCTTACGATCGGGGTCAACAATCAATGTTCCTCAATGACGGTATGGGAAATGCCCGCCGTGCGGTAAGTGCTCAGACTGCTGAGGCGATCGACCAAGAAGTGAAGGAAATTGTCGAAACTGCACACCAGCAAGCTTTGGATATTCTGAAAGCAAATCGGGAATTGTTGGAAACAATTACGCAGAAACTGTTGGAAACTGAGGTGGTGGAAGGTGACGCACTTCGCGAATTCCTCCGTCAAGTGCGGCCTTTAGATAAGGTTGCGGCTTGAGTTTAATAGGGTTTAATTAAACCGCCGATGAACGCAGATGATTCCAAATCATCTGCGTTTTGCGATCGCACTCCACGATGAGCCGACTGAAACAGACAACGGCAAACGGACAAACCCGCGTTTGTGCGATCGCAAGTAATTGTATTAAGGGAGAGCAATCACAGGGCGCTATCCCTGATACTCAAATCAAAATAAATGAGCAGTGACATCTCACGAATTAGCTGCAACAACAAAGAGCGATCGCATGAAACCAATGCAGCAATTACATTATGATTGGTTTCATGCGATCGAGTTGGGCTGATAAAAGGCTAATGGCAAGACTCTATTATCGAGGCATGGCAGAAGAAAACGGTAAACCCAAAATGGGACGCAACGCGAGGCTACTGGGAGTCAGACCCAGTATTGACATTGATGTTGAGCAAGTACCCAAAGACTGGTTGGATGAACAAGGTTATTTACTACCAGAAACAGAACGCCAGTCTTCAGAGGAGTATGTCACTGTAGCCATTAGAAACACAAAAGGAATGTCTGTATCCCTCTCTATCGAAGGCTTACCACCATTCCGCAAACCCCCAAAATTTGGCGGAACAGGAAAAGATCCGCTTTGGCAGATTGACGACAGCAAGATCCTCGGAGATATTGAAGCTGTGCAAGATAGTCCAACTCATGTCAGTATTTTGCCAAGCGCTACAATGCTTTTAGAGAAATATGAAGCAGCCCTGGCCCAGACACAGAACGAATGGGAGAAAGTTTGATAGTTTAATTTACTCAACGGGAGAACAGCAATGGCATGGGTGTTTAGCTTATCGGCTGAATGTGGCACAAAGCAATCGGAAGCACAGCAATTTGCTCAATATTTCAATAAAAGTTTCTGCCTGCTCTCAAACGGTAGAGTTTCCCAATGTCGGGCAGAAATTTTTCAGGATATAGAAGAAAATTGGTGGTGTCGAGTTTGTCCAAGTGGGATCAGTGAGATTGGCATTGACACTCCAGAAAGTGCTTATTTAATGACGGAAATAGGTAGATTTCTGTATCTACGTTTGCGGTTTGCTCCACCGTTTCGGTATGCTTTAGTTGGTATGGAAGTAGATGAGTTTAGAACCTACAGCGAAGTGATTGAAGAGCCTGGCTTGGCTTTTCCTGGATTGGTTTTAGCTGAAGCTGTTTGGCAAGCAACGGGAGCATCTTCGGTTTTTCAATCGTTCAGTCTGGGATATGTTTGGAAGCCCTATGAAGGTGAAGTTTATAGACCACTACTAGCATCACCGGACTTAAAGAACAAGCCTGATGAATTGCTGCGTGGGGTAAATCCTTTCAATAAAGGCATCACGCCTCACAGTAAAGACAAAACTGTGCGATATTTACGGCCAAAGCGATCGCCCCTTACCTATCGAAATCACAGTCCGATATTTCCGGAAAAAGCGATCCCCCTTCACCTATCGAAATCGAAGAATTAGTCGCTTCATACAGCGAGCATTATAAACAAACAGAACCCGGCTGCTTCAAACAACCGGGTTTCTAAATATTGTTGTTGCATTTTAGACGATCAAATTCCGGGCACGTAGGCCATAACTGGAGTACCTTGCTGCTGCTGCTGCGCGATTTCCAAAAGGCGTTGAATGCGATCCTCTGTCGGCGGGTGAGTGCGGAAAAGTGACTGCAAACCTTTAGTCGAAAAAGGATTCACAATCAGCAGCGGCGACATCGCAGGATTACCGTGCATCGGAATTTCATGACCCATTTTCTCTAATTTTTGCAGGGCGTTTGCTAAGCCGATCGGGTTATTGGTAATTTCCACCGCACCGCTGTCGGCTGCAAATTCCCTCGTCCGAGAAATCGCCAATTGAATTACGGTTGCTGATAGCGGTGCTAAAATGATTAAAAACAACAAACCAAACGGATTCGCGCCTTGTCTGCTATCCCGCGTTACCGGGCCGTAAAGCGCTCCAAAAGTCAGAATTCGCCCGACAAATGTAATTGCACCGGCAATTGTCCCTGCAACTGCTTGAGTGAGGGTGTCGCGGTTGCGGATGTGCGTGAGTTCGTGGGCTAAAACGCCTTCCAATTCTTCGCGGGAAAGCAGCTTGATGATGCCTTCAGTAACTGCTATTGTCGCGTGTTCTGGGTCTCTTCCTGTGGCGAAAGCGTTGGGAGATTGAGTGGGAACTAGAAATATTTTCGGCACCGGAATTTGGGCTTTTTCGCTCAGCGATGCTACTATATCGTAGATTTCGGGAGCTTCGCTGCGGGCGATCGGCTGAGCGCGGTAAGCCATTAAAGCGGCCGTGTCGGAATAGTACCAAGAGCTAAAACTTGAGAAGGCGGCTAGTGCTAAACCGATGTAAAGTCCTTGCTCGTTGCCGATTAAATAATAACTTCCTAAAACGAGAAGGCCGCTTAGGAGTCCTAAGAGAGCGGCTGTCCTGAGTTGATTTGTTCCTAACATGGCGAGTTGAGGGCGATCGCTATTTTGATATTTTTGAGCTTGTAATTAGGTTTTCATATTTGCGAGCGATCGCGCCTCTATCTGCCGAAATAACTGATGCCGCCAATAGTAGTATTTTACCTTCGCGCTCCGAGACTGGGAATACCTATCGGGAGGCTCTCTCGCCTGCTCTCGAGAGGCGGCAGAGCCACGGGATATGACATTTCCAGGCTCTGACTGGAAACGAGATTAAATCAACAAAATAAACGCAGACAATCTGACATTCATCTGCGTTTACCTGGCTTCATCTGCGGTTTAATTCTCCAACCCTAAACCGCTTGCACTTGCTTTTCCTCAACAGCAACAGGTTCTTGATATACTGTCTGAGACTCATTAGCCAAAAAGTCAGCTAATTGAGCTTCAATTTCATCCCGCACAATCTGACGGTATTCCAGAAAATGCTCGTTGTGAGCACACACAGTCAAATAATGATCCCAAACCGCAGGATTCCGCTTGAGAATGCTGAACAAATGATGCCAGAACTTCCAGCGAGTGCTGCGCTTTACTCCTTGTCGCCAAACCACAGTTAGCAGTGCTCGCAAGTCTATCCAACTGGGAACTCTTGCAGGTATATTTGCTGTAGGTGCACCCAGCATCAAGAAGTGGCGATAGGTGCGGTCTAAATATTTCTCAGCATCGTACACATCAGAAAATGCTTGAACATATTCCCTCGCGATATCTTCTAGCGGCCGCGTGGGAATGAAGTTCATCAAAGTTGTCTGGTTAAGGTTGCCCGATTTGTCGCGCAACCGCCCTTCTTTTGCGAGTCTGTGGGACAATGCAGTATGAGGCAAAGCTTGGAGCATTCCAAAGGTGGTGCTCGGAATTGCTGCGGCTTCGGCAAAGTCTACAATGCGTTGACCGGCACCGGGTTTTTCGCCGTCGAATCCAATGATAAATCCGGCCATTACTCGCAAACCAGTTTTCGCAATCAACTCTACTGATTCTATCAGGGAATTGCGGGTATTTTGGAATTTCTTGGTCATTTGCAAGCTTTCTTCATCGGGAGTTTCAATTCCCAGAAATACTGCATTGAAATTGCAAGCTACCATCATCTCCATCAATTCTTGGTCTTGGGCTAAATCGATGGATGCTTCGGTGTTGAAAGTAAACGGGAATTTGTGTTCCTCTTGCCAGACTTTTAAGTCTTTTAGCAACAGTTTCACGCTGCGTTTGTTGCCGATAAAGTTGTCGTCTACCATGAACACGCCGCGCCGCCAGCCCAAGTTGTAGAGATAGTCTAATTCTGCTATCAATTGTTGGGGGTTTTTGGTGCGGGGTTTGCGACCGTATAGGACGATGATGTCGCAGAATTCGCACTGGAAAGGACAGCCTCTGGAAAATTGAATCGACATCGAATCGTAGGCGTCTAATTCAAGCAAATCGAAGCGGGGGACTGGGGTTGTGGTAACATCGGGTTTTACACCGTCCGATCGATATATTCCGCTTTTTTCGCCACGCCCTATTGCTTCGACGAACATCGGCAAGGTGATTTCGCCTTCGTCGAGAATCAGGTAATCTATGCCGGCTGCTTGAGGTTCTTCTGGTACGGAAGTCGGGTAGGGGCCACCACAAGCTACGGATTTACCGCGCCGTTTTGCTTCGCGAATGATGTCTAGCAAATCTTCTTTTTGGACAATCATTGCCGAGAGAATAACGAGCTCTGCCCATTCCCATTCTGCTTCGGTGATTTGTCTGATATTGCGATCGACTAACTTAAATTCCCATTCTTGGGGTAAAATAGCTGCTACTGTTACCAAACCCAGCGGTGGCAGCAGCACTTTACGATCGACTAATTCTAGGATTTTCTCGTAAGACCAAAATGTTTTCGGAAACAGCGGGTAAACTAGGAGAACTCGCATTATATGTTAAACCTCACATCAGTAAACAACTTGCGATCGGGCTGGCGTGTTTGAGAGTTCGATCGACTCTCAAGACTTCATGTTAAGGCTAAAATTACGATCTTGCACTCGATCGAATATCTGGCGAGGGGTGACACCCCCTAAGACGAACAAAATGAGCGCAATTTTTAGCTTGCAGTTCCCTGTTAAAGTTTGCAAATGCTGATATCTTATCGTATTTGACCCTTAATTGACGATAATCGCATTTAAAAAGCATGGGATTAAGGCAAAAAAGAATTTGAAAAACTTACATTATTCGTAAAATGCGCCTCGGCGCACCCTACATATATTTCGTAAGGTGCACATTCCCTCTTCCTTCTTCCCTCTTCCTTCTTCCCTCTTCCCTCTTCCTTCTGGCCTAATTTGAATCTTTGCCGGGAATCCCGCTAGTTCTTAACATATCGGCCACTGTGCCACAGTAACTTGGCATTCCTATGCTTTCGGGATTCACAAGATTTTGATAGGTAAAATGGCGGTAGCTGATGCAAAATCTATCCCAAGCAGCCACCTGAATTCGGAACAGCCAAATAAAGAAATCGGCAAGCCAAGGTGACAGAGTAATCCTAAAAAATATCTTTTTATTCAAATACTGGCAAGCTTGTTCTACCACTTCGTTAGCTGTAATCGCCGGATTTCCTAGCACAAAATGTCGCGGTTCCTCGGAAGCCGGCGGATGTTCAACTAAATAATTAACTACTTTGGCAATATCTGCGCCGTGGATGAAGTGAAAACTTCCATCGGCCTTAAACCAGCGAATCAAACCAATCCATTTGGCGACAAGTGGCAGGCCCGATGACAAGTGAGAGACGGGTTTTTCTGCATCTCCTCCCAATACTAATGTCGGGTAAAGTGCAGTAATCGGAGGCACATTTGTCAAGGCTGACAAATGCACCATACAGTTGTATTTTGAGCTAATATAATCTGTCCCCAGTTCCCCGGCTTCTTTGAGCAAATTGTTGTCTCTACCGAGAATGCTGGCCGTTGAAAAATAAATTACTTGTTGGCAAGTCTGTGGCGAAAGTAGTTGAATTAGCCGGAGAGTTTTCGTTACGTTAACGTCAAACACTTCTTGAGTTCCTCCCCAAGCAGTGGCAGCTAAAATTGCGACATTAATTGTTTGCAGAAGTTCGGCGTGTCGATCGATATCTCGCATATCGCCTTGTAATATATGGATGCCGGGGCGGGCTTTCCAGTCAAATTTTAATTTTTCGGGGTTGCGAACTAAGAGGTAAAGTTCGTGGTTTGTTTCTTGAATCAAAGTTTCGGCCATGTAGTGACCGATACAGCCACTTGCACCCGTCACAAAAATTTTTTTGGAGTTCATTTTGCCGCAGGAGAAGAGGGAAGGATTCGACGCTTTTTCAACGGTAGGGACACGGCAAGACCCAAAGCGTGTCAACTTAAGCCTAAAGTCCAGAAGGAATATCGCTTTTATTCGAGTCCAGATCCCCCTAAATCCCCCTTAAGAAGGGGGACTTCGAGTGCTTCCTGTCCCCCCCTTATTAAGGGGGGTTAGGGGGGATCGAGACTTTGATACAAACAAAAGAGACGGTCGGTTTTACGTTAAGTTGACACCAATGGGCATTGCCCTCTCCCTACAAATATCAGGTGCAATTAACCGGATTCGATCGGATTATATAATCTTTTTCGACGGTCGGGAGACGGCAATACCTATTGGTGTCAACTTAAGACTGGAACCCTGATAAATCTCGCTTTTAACGCAGTCTCGATCCCCCTAAATCCCCCTTAACAAGGGGGACTTTGAGTGCTTCGTGTCCCCCCCTTATTAAGGGGGGTTAGGGGGGATCGAGACTTTGATACAAACAAAAGAGACGGTCGGTTTTACGTTAAGTTGACACCAATGGGCATTGCCCTCTCCCTACAAATATCAGGTGCAATTAACCGGATTCGATCGGATTCTACAATCGAAATCAAATCAAGCAGCAACTGCAAGCAATTTGTCGGCTTGTTTTGCGGTTTCAAAGAAGAAACGCACGTTATCTTCGGGAGTTCCCGGTAAGACGCCGTGTCCCAAATTGAGGATGTGTCCGCGATGACCGGCTTTGCGAATTGTATCAAGAATTCGATCGCGAATAAACGGTTGAGAACCAAACAACACGCCTGGATCGAGATTTCCCTGAACGTTCATATTCGGGCCCAAACGTCGGCGCGCGTCTGCCATGTCAACAGTCCAATCGACGCTAATGATATCGGCGCCGGATGTTGTCATGCGTTCGAGGAGGCCGGCGCTACCGGTGACTAACAGAATTAGCGGGGTGTCGGGATGGGTTTTTTTGACTTGCTCGAATACTTGTTTCTGGTAAGGTAGAGCGAAGGTGTCGTAGTCCTGCGGGGAGAGTTGGCCGGCCCAGGAGTCGAACATTTGCACTACTTGCGCGCCACAGTCGATTTGATAGCGCACGTAAACGGCGATCGCATCGGCGAATTTCGACAGCAACTGATGCAGTAAAGTTGGATCGGAAAATGCCATGTTTTTGATAATCGCATAATCCTTAGAACCTTTGCCCTCAACGGCATAGGCCGCCAGCGTCCATGGCGCACCGACAAAGCCGAGCACAGTGGATTTGTTGCCGACTTCCTCGCGCAGGGATTTCAGGATAGTTTTGATAAACGGCAAGCTTTCTTCCGGGTTCAGTGGTTGCAGGTTGTCGATTTGCTGCTGAGTGCGGATGGGTGCGTGGATAATCGGGCCTTTGCCTTCGGCGATGTCCATGTCGATGCCCAAGCCGGGCATTGGGGTGACAATATCGGAAAACAGAATTACGCCGTCGGGTTGAAACGCGCGCCACGGCTGAAGGGAAACTTCGATCGCAACTTCGGGAATTTCGGAACGTTCGCGAAACGAGGGATACTTTTCTCGCAAATCTCGATAAGCCTTCATGTAGCGGCCGGCTTGGCGCATCATCCATACGGGCGGGCGGTCTAGGGTTTCGCCGCGGGCTGCCCGCAACAACAAGGGAACTTCATTTAATGCCGACATTTTAACTTTTCTCTACCTTAGATATTTCAATGCCTTTGGTAGCTTACCACTGTGCGATCGTCCTTTTCGACAAAATCGTTGTGTGTACAAATGTGTATTTTGTCATGGCCAAAGAAAGTGAGGCGAGGGCCAGAGATCGACTGTATATAAAGGACTGATATAAATCTTGTGTATAGGCAAAGAAACCGGGTTTCTACGAAGAAACCGGGTTTCTTTGCCCGCGCTACAGTTTGACCTACTTACCTCGTCACACAAACTCCGCCCACCACTACCCGACATTGATCTTGGCCCGCATCGAATCTACTATCATTCCGCCTCGCCGAGTCTAAATTTCTACTCCGCGAATTGTAATAATAATCTCCCGCCGGAAAGTTTCTAGTCGGGATAGCGCAGTAAGTCGAGTCTTGATTACCCTCGTCAAACCTTACTCTCACCATAGAACGTCTCTCGCGACAATCAACAGACCGCAAGCCAAAATCATCTTGCAGAAGCTGTGCTCTGTCATATTGACCGTCATTTCGGCCGTTATCTCGGCCGGTGTACCCATCGTCCCGTGAATTGCGAGATCGTCTGTCGCCCCCATCAATTCCCGAAACTTCCAGCGTGTAATTACCGCCCCTGGCAGCATCTTTCGTTAACACTAAAAGCTTGTAATCGCCGCTACGGGGAATTTGATAATTAAAAGAACGGTCTTGCGTAAAAGCGACTTGTTTGTTGTTCCCATAAAACAGCACCATGACCGGAGTAAAACCGCGACTTCTATCTGTATCTAAAAACACTTCAATGTTGTCGCCTTCCCTCGCGCTGAATGTGTATTCTTGACCACGCAATTCTTCCGTCGGAGAACCCGGAACCCACATATTCCGGAAACGGTAGATGGGGGAAGTGCGGCGAATTACTCCATCTATGCGATCGTTATTCTGTATCTGTTCGCCAACAGCACTAGAGGAAATCCCCGTAAGTGCCAATCCTGTAACTAGGAATGCGGCAGCAATACTGTTTAACAAGTTGTGTGCTTTCATATCAACCTCTCGAAAAATTTAAAATCTTTTTGTTTTTTTTGTGCCGACATTTGCATACACAATCCATTTTAAATGTAATTTCTGCCAACCGTGTCAACCTCACCCAACCAGACTTTTTAGCGGGTGCAAAATCTCAAGCTAAAGTTACAGACGTTGATCCCTAATCTAAAGTTGCGATTTATCGCCACAAATCAGCAATCCCGATTCGGCGTCGAGACAAGCTGTAATTCCCATAGGTAAAGCAGCGTTAACGCCCTCGTGGCCGAAGGGCAAATCCGAGACAATCGGAATATTCAAATCCCCCAGCCGATCGCGCAAAACCTCTTCAATGCTAAAACTGGGAATACTCGGCTCAATCTCGCAGCGGCTGAAGCGCCCCAAAGCAATGCCCCGCACCCCAGCGAAAGCCCCCGCCATCCGCCACAAAGTCAGCATTCGATCGACCCTGTACGGAGCCTCTGAAACATCTTCAAATGCGAGAATAACCCCGGTCAAATCCGGTTGATACGGGGTTCCGAGCAAATGAGAAGCCACCGTCAGATTCGCAGGAAACAGCCGCCCGGTGGCTTGTCCGCCGCCCCATCCTTTACCTTGCAAAGATTGTAAGGGACGACCTTCGATGCAGTCAAAAAGTCGATCGACAGACCAATCCGGTTCCGCAGCCAAAGTTGTCAGCATCGGCCCGTGAACGCCCCAAACGCCCAATTTAGCCTGATTCCATAGCAAAGCAGTAATGTCGGAAAAGCCGATTAACCATTTCGGGGAATGGGAATCGGGAGTTGGAAATTGGGCATGGGGCATGGGGCATGGGGCATCGGGAATTGGTGATTGGGCATTTTTTGCTTCTGCCACTTTTCCTTTTTCCAAAAGTCGAGTGCTGCCGAAACCGCCTCGAACACAGAGAATACCGCGACAATCCAGGTCATTGAGGGCATCTGCCAACTGTCGGACGCGGTTTTCGTCGGAACCGGCCAAATAGCCCCAGCGATCGTCAAAACCCGGTGTTAATTCAATCCGATAGCCGCGGGATTTCCAAATTTCTACACCGCGTTCAAAGGTACTTAATTCTCGCAAAGTGCCGCTAGGAGCAATTACCCTGAGCAAATCTCCTGGTTGCAGAAATTTTATGTTAGTCATTAGTTATTAGTTATTAGTTATTAGTTATTAGTTATTAGTTATTAGTTAGATCCTGTTTGGTGAATCGCTCGTAATTTCGTAGGGCGGGTTTTACAGACAATTTCTGACTGAAACAGACAATCTCGCAAACCCGTCCCCACCCACCCATAAATACAAACCTACATTTCGGATTCGATGCAAATTTAAGGTTGATGTGGGTTATCGGTTGTGGCGGGGCGGGTTTATCTAGATTGTTGATAATCGTTAGATATTGTCGGTGAAACCCGCTCCTACGGGATAGGGTTAATTATTGATTTAGGAGTGAGTTTTTCAGATTGTTTGTTAATGATTGCTAAGGCAAAGTCAGAATTTCCACCCCAGAATCAGTCACAGCTAACGTGTGCTCGAATTGAGCCGAAAGCTTTCCATCCTTGGTGATAGATGTCCAACCATCGGCGAGAATTTCCACTTCCCAAGTGCCTTCATTAATCATCGGCTCGATCGTAAAAACCATGCCTTGTCTGAGCTTCTTTCCCGTGCCCCGTTTGCCGTAGTGCAGAATTTCCGGTTCAGTATGAAAGACTCGGTGAACCCCGTGCCCGGCAAAATTTCGCACTACCGAAAAACCCTGTGCTTCAGCATATTCTTGAATCGCTGCACCGATGTCCCCAGTACGAGCACCCGGTTTAACTTCAGCAATTCCTCTTCTGAGACATTCCTCCGTTACTTCAACTAACTTTTTAGCGACAGGTGAAGGTTTCCCGACAAAAAAAGTCTTTGAAGTATCGCCATGATAACCATCTACTAAAGGCGTTACATCAATATTAATAATGTCACCTTCTTTAAGGATTTGTTTCGCATTGGGGATGCCGTGACAGACTACTTCATTGACGCTTGCACACAGAGATTTTGGAAATCCTTTATAGCCTAGCGGAGCGCTTTTTGCTCCGTGTGCCAATGTCCAGCGTTCGGCTTCGTCGTTAATTTCGAGAGTGCTTACTCCCGGTTTAACCATCGGTTCGAGATGTAGCAGAAGTTCGGCCGCTAAACGGCCTGCTTGGCGCATTTTTTCTATTTCTCTACTGGATAAAAGCACTAAACGTTCGGTTGCCATAGTTTTTTCAGGTTTCTTTTTTTGTGGTCGATTAAGAGTTTATGTAACTCAATTTTAGAAGAGAGTTGAATTGCTGTTCAATAAACTTGTAAGGTGCATCAGTGAGCGAATCTTTCTAAAAATTAGCCAGTATTATTACTGACGCACCCTACTAGCAGTGATAGATTTGAACCAGTGTTCACAACGATCGCCCAAAGCTGCTAAAGAATATTCTACCTCTGCTTGTCGCCTGCAAGCGCTGCGGTCAATTTGGTCTAAGCTGGCGATCGCACCTACCAAGCCATTTACACTATCAGGCTCCACTAAAAAGCCCGTCAGTCCGTCTCTAACAATTTCCGCCGGCCCCCCGCGCTCGTAAGCAATCACGGGCACACCGCACGCTAAAGCCTCGATGGCGACATTTCCGAAAGCTTCCACCCAACGTGGTGTCATCAACAATGCTCGGCACTGACGGACTTGCTCTTGCATTTGGGTTGTTGTCAGAAACCCTAAATATTCTACCGGAGCATCCGGGTAATCTGCACAAATTTTTTGCCAATAATCCTCATCTTGCATTTTGCCCATAATTTTCAGGGGAATGCCTGTAATTTTCGCTGCTGCTACTGCATCTTCTAAGCCTTTTTCCGGGGCGATGCGGCCTAGCCAAGCTAATTTAGACTGCGGTTGGTTGCAAAATTCGTACAGGGATAAATCTATGCCATTTCCCAACAACTGACATTCATCGGCAAAGGGGAATGTTTTGGCTTGAGAAGCGGTGTGAACTCCGATCGTACCAGGAAACTGGACTGCGGTTTGTCCGGCGATGCGATCGAGGGCAGCAGAAAGGGAGCCCATGCTGATCAAATGTGCGATCGGAGTCCTAAAAAATGGTGTCAAATAAAACGGCAGCCAATCGTAGGCAAAATTAACAATGACATCCCATTCATCCTGAGCTTGGCGAGCATATTCCCACATATTCGCCAGCACAGAATCTGCCGGCATCACAATAGGATCATTGTAATCTTGTGTTTGGGCGGTTACTTGCAAATCACCCGTTATTTCGATTACTGGAATTGATTCTAAGACTGATCCTATCGGCGCTACAACTGCTATTTTATGACCGCGACTCTGCAATTCTTTAGCAATGTTAAGGACTGTAAGTTCGACACCGCCACCCAACCCTGAACCTAGTTGACCGACCGAAGTTGACAGGAACAATAGTTTTAAATAGTTATTAGTCATTAATCAGTAGTCCTTAATTCTAACATAATCTAAATTATCAATTCTCCCCTCTCTAATTTCCCATCTCAAATTACGTGAAAATTGCTAGATTTATCAATCCCTCCCAGAACGCGGACGGATGCGATTCAACTGATTGATTGCCCAGCGAGCAGTTTCCTGAACTTCTGGATCGGGATCGTCCGTCGCACGGTGCAACAAGTAACTGATTTGATTCACCAATTCATAAATCCGCGTCAAGTCGCGAATTGCATTTTTACGCACTTCAGGATTTTCATTTTGCAGCGAAATTGACCACGCATTATTCATGGGTTTGAGCGTGCGAATGCCAATTTCCGAGAGACTTGCCAAAATTAAACTGTACTGCTTCGAGTCGGAATTTGGTAGCAAATCGAGCAACGGCTCAACTGCTCTGGAATCTCCCCGCTGACCTAGTTCCCAAATTGCTTTGCCCCTCTTTGCCGGATTTAGGTGCTGCAAATCTTCAATCAGTGCTTCAATAATATCAACTTTAGGTCTACCATCCGTTTCGGGAAGGGAAATATCTTTCTTGCGACTCGCTAGGGAATCGCCTTGATTAGTTGTTTCGGGAATGTTGAAACCTGTGTCGCTGTACCCATTGCTGTGAGTGTCCAAAGGCGAGGTGTCGGAATGAATTCGATCGCCCTCGACTGCTGCATCCTGGGATTCGGGTTCCCCGGATTCCCTGATAAAAGGTAAAGGTCGATCGCTGTTCTCTATACTGTAGTCTTTTGGCAAATCCAAAGGGTAGGGCAAGGCTGACAGCGGTTTTGATAGCCCAAAAGAAGCCTCTTGCTGTGTAATTGCGTGCGAGTTTGTAGGAGAATCGGGATTAGTAAATTGAGAGTTTCTGTGGTTGTGGCGATCAAATCTTCCCCGTCTTCGCTTAGAATAATTTGACTCGTCACTGCTAACTAATTTGAGCATGATAAATACTGCCGCTGCCGTGACGACAACTGCTGCCAAACCCAACATTAACAACCCCCGCTGGCGAGACAAAATGACGATGAAATTGGATATCGGTTTCGGGATTTTGGAATTGGATTTTGACGTTGTGGACAGCTTAGATTTGTTTTTATTGGGCGCTGGAGACGATTTGAGAGGCTTGGAGTCCTGGCGATCGTCCGGGGGAGAGTTCGCCTGAGCAATTTCTGGGGAAACAGCCCGGTAGGAGGCATTCAGAGCCTGGTGCTTTCCGTCCGCACTTGGACTGAACGCAGCGCCCAAACAGGCAATGCAGGTGAAAAAACATACAAAGGAGCGGTAATGCGCCATAAGACTCAATCGGGGTTTTGAGAGGCAACGCCGCATGACGAGCTTTAGTGTAACCAGGAGTTAGCTCGATCCTAGCTGCTATGGGCTCAACTAACTCACAAATAGCACCAGACTCGCGAAAAACCCGGGTTTGAGAGGGCACCGAGCCAGAGCTCATCAGCACAATTGTGTCATTGACGTGCAACTCCTTTAAATAATTAGTTTAAAACGAACTACTACATCGGCGGCTGCGGGTAAAGCAGCGGCATCCAGAAAGTTGATTGCAGCTAACCTCAGCAAGCGGAGCCTCAGCTACGTGCAGAGCCTGGGGCGCTAGCAGACGATTGTTGCTCGCTGTCGATTTCTCACCCATAGCGTGGCATGACCAAGAGTTTAACAAGCTTCCGAGCCTGTGGGTCGATCGTTTTTGTCTTAATTTGGGCGCAAGTCGGACAGGGGGATTGGCACTGGAAACGAGAAACCGGGTTTTTTCGTTAATTCTTCGCTGCTAAACCGCATATTTTCAGTACATTCCAGGACGCACTCTCGACGCTCACAAACCAGTTTTATTTACCACAAATGCTGTAAGAAAGAGAGCGCTGATTTGACCGATATTAATTTGAAGGGGGCAATTATGCCGGATAGAAGTGTTTGGGCGATCGGCTAAGATAACCGTTAGGAAATATTGTATTCAGCAAGCAAGCGCCAAAAATCATACTATTTTGTAAAAATAGGGTCGGATTTAGTTAGGAGCTATAGTGAGAGCGAGTATACCGTTTCACGCACGCGCCTTCTCCCCACGTTCTGTTTATTTTTACCCACTTACTTAAGTTAAATCAATCGGTATTTCATCCTGCGCCACCAAATTTGATATAAGATCGAGCTAAATTTCTAGTGTGAGAGAGTAGAGGCATTTGTGAGCCAACAAGATATTTTAAATTTAGCAAAAGAAGGCGATGCCAGGGCGATCGCATTTCTGCTCGGCCAAGCACTCCAAAGCTTCGGCGTCACGGCTAAAGCCAGCCGGGAAAATGACACCCTGCACCTGCTGCTGGAAGCAGAACAATTGCCCGCAGAAGAAGCCTGTCTTCGAGTCGCAGTCAAAGGGTTGCAGCGGCTGCAACCAAATAACCTTTACTCAGTGACAATTTACGGGCGACGGGGCGGCCAGCAATTGCCCGCTTGGACTCAGACGGTAGAATTAAAAAAACGCTTGACTTCCGAACCCGTGAGTGCATTAGTTGCCGTGAATGCCGCAGTAGCTGCGAGTGCAGCCGCTGCCGCGCGTGTACCAGCTTCCCCAATTCCTGTGGCTTTGCCCAAGCTAGAAAAAACTCAAAATGTCATAACTGCGCCGACTCAAACACCCGAAAAATCCCCGCCCACACCCCCTAAAATTCCCACTCCCAAACCCACAAACCAACGGCAGCAAAAGCCATCACCACAGCCCGAGTTAGCCCGCACTAAAACTAAAAAATCTGGGCTGTCAATCGGTGCTCTGAGTCTAATTCTGGTGCCGATATCCGGCTTTGTTCTGGCTTCTCAATTTTACAAATCCTCAACCACCGCTACTAATAACCCTCTCACGTCAAAGCCTGCGGAACAAAAAGTGATCTCGACACCCGAACCTGCACCCGCAGCCAAACCCCTTCCAGCTCCACAATCGCCCTCCCAAGCTGCAAAAAAACCTGCCATTGTGCCGGCAACTGTCAGCATCAAAGCAGTTGGCGACATGGTTCCCGGCACAAATTATCCCTACAACAAACTGCCGGCAAAAAAAGAGATATTATTAGAGTCGGTAAAACCGTACCTCAAAGGAGCTGATATTCTGTTTGGCAATTTTGAAAGCACGATGACCGATTATCCTTACAGTTCCAAAGCAGGCGGCGGACGAATGCTGGTTGCCTTTCGGACGCCTCCGAGTTATGCCAAAATCTTCAAAGATGTTGGTTTTGATATTTTGAATGTTGCCAACAATCACTCTTACGATTTTAACGAGCAGGGATTTAAGGACACGATTAAAAACATCGACAGCAACGGCATGAAGGCTGTTGGTAAAAGAGATCAAATTGTTTATCAAAATGTCAAGGGTGTGAATTTTGCATTTATTGGTTTCAGCAACTACGGCGAAGTTCACAATTCTTTGCTGGAACTGAAAGCAGGAGCAGAAGTGGTCAAAAAAGCCAAACAAAATGCTGATATTGTAGTGATATCCGTTCATGCTGGAGCTGAAGGAACGGGAGCTCTGAATGTGAAAAATAAAAACGAATTATTTTACGGAGAAAACCGGGGAAATATGGTTTTGTTTTCGCGGACGATGATTGATGCGGGAGCCGATTTGATTTTGGGCCATGGCCCGCACGTTACCAGAGCTATGGAGCTTTATAAAGGTAAATTGATTGCTTATTCCCTGGGAAATTTTTTGGGTTATCGCACTTTGTCCACAGCAGGAGCACTCGGTCAATCTCTAATTTTGGATGTGAAAATGACTCCGCAAGGGGATTTTATTTCTGGTAAGATTATCCCCATCCAACTTGACGGGCGAGGTGTTCCGTCTGTTGATAACAATTTTAGGACTGTGGGGTTGATTGACCGTTTGACAAAGAGCGATTTTCCCAATAGCGGTTTGACAATTGATGACAAGGGACAAATTTTGAAAAAGAGTAAGTAGTTATTGGGAATTGGGAATTTTAACTGGTTCCCAGGCTATGCCTGGGAACCAGTTATAAAACTATTGTGGCCCGTTGCTCTAATCAACGTCCGAAATATGCAATTTAAATGCTATACAGCTTAGCGGCCCCTATACTGCAATCATCGTTTTCAAAGCTTCTTTCATTTCGTCTGCTGTCGTCGTTGCCGTACCGAATTGACGCACGACAATACTAGCCGCCAAATTGCCCAAAACTGCCGCTTCCCAACCAGATGCACCGACGCACAAAGCTAAAGTCATTGCTGCTACAACTGTATCTCCAGCACCGGTTACGTCGAATACATCTGTCTTGTTAAAAGGGGGAATGTCCCAACTTTGAATGGCAAATTCCCCCTTTTCACAAATGGATGTTGGAGAAGGTGAATTTTTGATTTCTTCGCCGTTCGCCCTTTCAAACAAAGTCATCCCTTCTTCGCCACGAGTAATCAGGATTTTTTGAGCTTGAGTTAAGTTCAACAAATCCCGTCCTGCTTGCATTAAAGTTTGAGGGTTTTTGATAGCATATCCGACGGCTTGCTCGGCTTCTGGCAAGTTCGGAGTAAACAGCATTGCTCCAGAATATCGCTGCAAATTTATTTGAGCGTCTACAATTGTTTTACCGGGAACCACTGCCGATTCGATCGCCAAACGAGTCAAAACTCCGTCGCCGTAGTCGGAACAAACCACTGCATCTACTGTCGGTATTTGCTGCCGGATGTAGTCTGCCAATTGCAACTGCAAATCTAAATCCGGCAACTCGTCCGATTTGCGATCGACTCGGACAATTTGCTGAGTCACAGACTGCCGCGCGTGCCCGGAAATTCGAGTTTTGGTGACAGTTGGACGCTGCGAATCGATTAAAATCCCACCCGTATCAATTCCCGCCGCCTCAAAAATACTGCACAAAGCCTTTCCCTGGTCGTCTTTTCCCACCAAACCAGCAACTTTTACTTTGCCTCCCAGTTTGGCTAAATTATAGACAGCATTTGCGCCACCTCCGGGTACTTGCTGAGTATTTTCGTAGCGCAAAATCAACACAGGTGCTTCGCGGGAAATTCGCTCTACTTGTCCGGTAAGAAACTCGTCCAAGGTCAAATCTCCGATCGCTAATACCTGCGCTTGATCGAAGCAGTCTAATCTTTTCAATAATTGCTCTGTGGAGGCACGCAGTTGAGGCAAAAAATCGGAATAGTCGTTAGTCATTAACCAAAAAAATGAGACTGAGGAGTTAATAATTGAGTGTGGAACCAGCGGGAATTAAAAATCCTAATATTAATTAATAATTAATTTCCTCCCTTGTTTTATTTTTAACTTTTAATTGATTTTCTCACTGGGATTTTGAAAAACCAGTTGCAGGCTATTGGCGATCGCATTCGCGCCAACAATTTGGCCAAAAAATGCGGATAAAATCGCAGCCCGTGAGACTCAACTGAAAGTTTCACGGTGTGGAAGTTTCCTTCTACATAAGTGCCTTCAAAAAACAGCAGAATTATTTCAATTTCTGCTTGATGATCGTAATCACCTGAGTCATTTGTTTTTTGAGTGCATCAATTTCCGCTTGCATTTTCGCCATTTTCACAGTCATCGCCTGAATTTCGGCGGCGCCCCCTCCAGAAGTGGGTGCAGCGGCTGCTGCTGGGGCTTCCGGCACTGGTTTCTTTTTGGCCAGTACCATCGCCGATTTGATCGCCTCGGTTAGCTGCTTCTTCTCAAACGGTTTGGCTATGAATGCAAAAAAATGCTTCTCAAAGGGTTTCGGAATTTTTTCCATCACCTCTTCTTCGCGGCCCGACATGATCACCAAAGGTATCTTAGAAAGCTCAGGATGGGCTTGCACTTTTTGATACACTTCCCAACCGCTGACTTTGGGCAGTAGGAAATCTAACATAATTAGATTTGGGCGGGCTTGACGGATCAGTTTAAGTCCCTCTTCGCCGTCTTTTGCTTCTAGAACTTCAAAGTTACCCTGAGGCAACATCTCTCGGACTCGGACGCGGATGACTTTACTGTCATCGATTACCAAGATTTTTTGACCAGCCACGACTGACTCCTTCAGTAATGAATGAGTGATGATTTGCAACCTTCAGTATATCCCTAACAGAATTCTACCCATAATTCTGGGCGAGTTTAGTTTTGTTGCACGTCGGCGCGATTCTGATTTCAGGTGATACCCCTACAAGTTCAGGGGCTTTGATTTCGGATACGATCGAAGGAATTAACTCAATCGCCACTTAATTTTATGTCGCGCCAAACTCCTCAAACTCCTACTGTCAAAGCAGTTGCCGCCCAAATGCGCGGTGAAATCGAGGCGATGCCGGAGTGGTTGCGTAGGCCCGTTGGCAAAGCTAGCGAACTTTCGCAAGTGCAAAAAATTATCAAACAGCGGCAAATTCACACGATTTGTGAGGAGGGGAGATGTCCCAACCGGGGCGAGTGCTACGCGCAAAAAACGGCGACTTTTTTGTTGATGGGGCCGACTTGCACCCGCGCTTGTGCTTTTTGTCAAGTAGATAAAGGTCATTCTCCGATGCCGCTAGACCCGGAGGAACCGCAAAAGGTGGCTGAGGCGGTGCAGTTGTTGGGTTTGCGCTATGCGGTGCTGACTTCGGTGGCGAGGGATGATTTGCCGGATGGGGGTGCGGGTTGGTTTGCCAGGACGATCGCCCAAATCCGCCTTCTTAACCCGGATACTGAAGTTGAGGTACTGACGCCGGATTTTTGGGGGGGAATGGGGAGGAGTTCAGAGGGGGAGAAGTCCGACCTCGATGAGTTGCAGCGACAGCGGATTCGCACGGTGGTGGAGGCTAAACCGGCTTGTTACAACCACAATATTGAGACGGTGCGTCGGTTGCAAGGGCCGGTGCGGAGGGGGGCGAAGTACGATCGCTCGATCGAGGTTCTGCGTATTGTTAAGCAATATGACCCAACTATTCCCACCAAATCCGGTTTGATGTTGGGGCACGGGGAAACCGAAGCCGAGATAGTCGAAGCGATGATTGATTTGCGGGATGCCAAGTGCGATCGGCTCACCCTCGGTCAATACATGAGACCATCTCTAGATCACCTCCCAGTGCGTAAATACTGGACGCCGACCGAATTTGATCGTTTCGGGTCGATCGCGCGGGAGATGGGGTTTGAGCGCGTGCGATCGGGGCCTCTCGTCCGCAGTTCTTACCACGCCGGAGAGAGTGATTGAAATTAATCTCAATTCAACTCGCTATAAACTCCTTGTTACAAAAAATAACTCTAGAGGATTGTGCATAAGTGCGACGCTCTCTGCTATTTGTAAATAGAGTGACATTATGAATTAGGAGCTTTACCTATGCCAGAGATAGCGAAGAACCAATTAAAATCCGAGTCCGTGATGAAAACGGGCAAATTCCCTTACCCCTTTCGGGCCGGCTGGTTTCTGTTGCTGTTAGCCATCAATTTTGTGGTTGCAGCCTTTTATTTCCATATCATTGAATAGTTCTGCAAGTTAACTTTTAGCAGACCCTGTTGTTCTCGACCTCAACGTCAGAGAATGGGAGAAAGGGAGAGGGGGAGAGTTGGGAGTTTTGAGTTGGGGAGAATATGACTTTATTTTTCTAACTAATTACTACTGACTTTTTCCTTCTTCCCTCTTCCCTCTTCCCTCCTCCTTCTGACAACTGAAAACTGACTAACTTAGCGATTTCTCGACGATTCTAGCTTTGATAACCGCTCTTGAATTTTAATAACATCTTGCTTAGTTTCAATTGCCAAAGTTGCTAAATTGTCAAACATCGGGTCTCCCGAAAGCATTCTAGCATTTGTCCGACCCGAACCGGAAGGAGACGGAGGCCTGTTAACTCTAGAACCTTGATTCTGCAAACTGTAGATTTGTCCTCTGAGTTCAGAAATTTGACTTTCTAATTGAGTAATGCGAAATTCTAATTGACTTGTGGATTGAGCGGGCGTAAAAATTGGCGCTACAGCAATTGCTAAGGCACAAGCCAGACACAAAATACAGAGTTTCAGAGCGCGATGGCGAAATTTTTTCGGCATAGCTTTAATGATTTAAATTATACCATTTGTACGATAACAAATCGCCGAGATTTTTGGCCTCTATCAGAAGTATGTCTTATGGCAAGTAGGAATGTAGCTATTTTAATGTTCGATGATGTCGAGGTACTAGACTTTGCAGGCCCTTTTGAAGTGTTTTCGGTGACATCAGAATTAAATAAGGGCGATTCCCTTCGGGATAGCTTCGCTTCACGACCTTTTGCAGTCTCTACCGTAGCCGAACATCCGGGTGCTGTCAACGCCCGCAATGGTTTGAGTGTAAATCCTGACTGCACCATTTCCGATTGTCGGCCACCGGATATTTTAATTGTACCGGGAGGACAAGGTACGAGAAAGTTAATCGATAATTCAGCAGTTATTAACTGGATAAAAGATTGTGCGCCAACAGCAGAATTAGTGCTTTCTGTCTGTACGGGTTCGCTGCTTTTGGCAAAAGCTGGTTTGTTGGAAGGTTTAGCCGCAACTACACACCATCGCGCATTGGAGTTACTGAGAGAATTAGCGCCCAACACAACTATTATCGAAAATCAGCGATTTGTAGATAACGGTAAAATCATCACTTCTGGGGGAATTGCTGCGGGAATTGATATGTCTTTGCACGTTGTCGGCAAACTTTTGGGTACAGCACAAGCTGAACAAACAGCAGAGCACATGGAGTATAAAATTGGGAATTGGTAATTGGGAATCCCGTTAATTCAGCCCTTATGCAGAACCTGTCTATCTATAGTGCACACTGCGCGTCTTACCGCTATAATTCTCGCGCGTCCAACTACGCATAACCTAATTAAGAATCTTCCCCCCAAACTTTTAGTTGTAAATAGACCAATAGCAAAGCTACAGCCATCAGGAAAGTTGCGGCAGCGGCTGCATAGCCAAAATCAAATTGCGAAAAAGCTTGCTCGTAAATATAATAAACTAGCAAATTAGTAGAGTTCAAAGGGCCGCCGCCGGTGATGACGTAAACTTGCTCGAAACTCCGCAGAGTAAAAATAGCAGTAGTGACGGTAGCAAATACTAAAGTCGGCCGCAAACCGGGTAAAGTGATGTACAAAAATTGCTGCCAAGCATTAGCTCCATCCAATTCTGCGGCTTCGTAACGATTTACCGGAATTGCTTGCAATCCTGCTAAAAATACTACCATATTAAAGCCTAATTGTTTCCAAACACTCAGCAGAATGATCACTGGCATTGCCCAAATTGTGCTACTCAGCCAAGGAATTGGATTTAAGCCGATCGCACTTAGTGCATTATTCACCGGGCCTTCAGTTTGAAACAACCACCGCCAACCCAAGCCCACTGCAACTAAAGAGGTAATCGAAGGAATAAAATAAGCGGTGCGGAGAGCTCCTCGCCAAACAAACGAGCGATTTAGCAAAACTGCTAAGCCCAATGGAATCACTAAACTGGGAATGACTGTAGCAGTAGTAAAATAGAGCGTGTTTTGGAGAATTTGCCAAAAATCCGGGTTTGTGACTAGACGCCAGTAGTTGTTCAAGCCAATCCAACGCACTCCCGACTGGGTAAAGCTGCCGCTGGTAAAGCTGAGGTAAAATAAATAGGCGATCGGCCAAATCAAAAAAGTACCCAGAAACAGCAAAGCCGGGGCCAGGAAAGTCCAAGCTGCGATCGCATCATTATCCAACCAGTTAAAACGCCCAAATTTAATCCGAACCATTGGCTTGTAAATTTTAGCTTTTAGTTTTAAATGGTATCACAATATAGGTCAATCTCACAATGAACCTTCTCGATATATTAGCCAATTTACCTACTATAGAAACTGAAAGGCTGCTCCTCCGAAAAATAACTTTAAATGATGCCAGCGATATGTTTGAGTATGCTTGCAACCCGGAAGTATCAGAATACACAATGTGGTCAACTCACACCTCGCTCGAAGACACTAAATACTTTCTCAAGTCACTTACAAGAATGTACAAAAAACGAGAGCTTGTAGATTGGGGAATAGTCCACAAAGCCGAGAAAAAGTTTATCGGGACTTGCGGATTTGTGGAATGGAGTATGACCCACAGCCGCGCGGAAATTGGCTATGCACTTTCGCGAAAATATTGGGGCGAGGGATACATGAGCGAGGCTGTCAATGCAGTTATTGAATTCGGTTTTCGGGAGATGTTGCTAAATCGAATTGTGGCTCGATGTGAAGTTAACAATATTGCTTCGGCTCGGGTGATGGAAAAAGTGGGGATGCAATTGGAAGGGATATTGCGACAGCACCTATTTGTGAAAGACAGATATTGGGATCTAAAACTTTATTCGATTCTCAGGGAAGAGTTTTTTGGTAATATTGTAGAATAGGGTTGAATCAGTAAGTCACATAACCAAATATACTTAGGACTTAGCCAATATTTTCATGTATAGTGCGACCAAGCACCCCTTACCCTTTACCTGTATTGTAAAAAATGAGTGAAGAGTTTTTATCTTTATGACCAAGAATTTCTTGATGGTACCAGCCCTCGGATTTATCCGTGGAATCAATCCAAAATCTAAAATCTAAAATCCTCAAGCCCCCGAATTTATCCGTGGGGTCAATCCAAAATCTGAAATCTAAAATCTAAAATCGAATGACCGCTAATCCAGTATCTGTTAATTCCAATGCCTGCCTGATTTCTCCTGAGATTGGTCAAAGTTCGTTAGCGAACCCCTCCAAGAGGATCGCTCCGACCCATCCTCCATTAAAATTAGGAGTTTTAGCATCAGGAAGCGGCAGCAATTTCGAGGTAATTGCCCAAGCCATCCAAAACCAACAACTCAACGCTCAAATCCCCGTATTAATTTACAACAACCCCGAAGCCAAAGCCGCCGCCAGAGCAGAAAAATACGGCATTCCCTCGATTATGCTCAATCACCGCGACTGCAAAAGCCGCGAAGAATTAGATACAAAAATTGTCAAAACTTTTCAAGAATATGATGTAGAATGGGTAGTGATGGCGGGTTGGATGCGAATTGTTACCAAAGTTTTGCTTGATGCTTTTGCCGATCGCGTTATTAACATTCACCCCAGCTTACTGCCGAGTTTCCCAGGAATTCGCGCCGTCGAGCAAGCACTGGCAGCCAAGGTTAAAATCACCGGATGTACGGTGCATATCGCCCGTTTAGAAGTAGACAGCGGGCCGATTTTAATGCAGGCTGCGGTGCCGGTATTGCCGGATGATACCACAGAAACGTTGCACGCTCGAATTCAGGTGCAAGAGCACAAGATTATGCTCGGTGCGATCGCACTTATTGCCGACTCTAATCGAAAATATTGTGAGTAAAAACCTTACCAGTGCTGCATCTTCCCCGGAATTGCGTGTCAGCAAATCACCCGAAACAGACCCGCCGCTGACAGACGGCAATCGCCTGAAACTAATTCTCAAAGAAAGGCTCAAAAGGAGCATCGGCCTCAAGGGAGAATTCTATCTGCCTTGCTTGCCATCGATGCTAAATGACTATCTTAAATTACTGTCAGACTTCTTAAACATTCTCGGACAAAACATCGACGCTGCCCAAACCGAAAACTTGCGAACATTAATCGCCAACGCCTTAGCAGAAGGATTCAAAAATTCCCCCCATGCTAATCTAATAGTCTCCTATTTTCCCGCCAATTCCCAAAGCGGTTTAGCCGGCGGCATTACTCTGAATACCAAGATTCAAGTCGAATCGATGGCCCAGAAATATCATAGCTGGCCGGATATTCGCCCCGAACCTTTATTCGGCAGCCATCCCGATGCAAAAGTCATCGCCATTGCCGCCGAATTAGGCGAACCGGGAAAAGCACCTATTTTAGATGTTGGTGCGGGCCCAGGGCGCAATAGTCTGCCTTTAGCAAGGTTAGGCCATTCCGTGGATGCGATCGAACTAACGCCGATATTTGCCGAAAAACTATCCGTTGCAGCAACCGCCGAAAACTTGCCAATAAGTGTCACCCAAGGCGACGTTTTAGATCCATTATTGAGGATGAAAACCTATCGCTACAAATTAGCCATTGCTACCGAAGTTCTCTCGCACTTTCGCTATCCCGAACAAATTCGTCTTTTCCTCGGCAAAATGTCCGATGCTGTTTTAAGCGGCGGGTTTATCTTATTCAGTGCTTTCTTAGCAGTAGATGGGTACGAACCCGACGAGATGGCAAAACAAATGTCTGAATTGTGTTGGTCTTATCTGATTACCAGGCAAGAATTGCAAGCAGCAATAGAGGGTTTGCCATTAGAAATTATTTCTGATGAATCGGTGATTGAATACGAACAAAAACATTTGCCTGATTCTGCGTGGCCGCCGACACCTTGGTTTGTCAGTTGGGCTAGCGGGCGGGATTTATTTTCCGTGCAACAAACACCGCCGTTAGAGTTGCGGTGGATACTTGTTAAACGCTTGTAAGCTAAAATAGTAGGGTGCGTCAGGATGTAGTTTCTCAATAATTGATAAAATAACCCACTCTGACGCACTCTACTACAATTTTTAGGGATTAAAAATTCAATTTTTAACCTCCGATGCCCGCAATTGCCCGCAGGCCGCATCTGCTTCTAAGCCGCGAGAATAGCGCACGCTAACTGCAATTTTCTTTTCCTTCAAAACCGAAACAAAACTGTTAATTCGATTGGGAGTCGGTCGCTTATATTCAGCTTCCTGAATCGGATTGTAAGGAATCAAATTGACGTGACACTGAAAGCCACGCAACTGACTAGCTAACTCGGCTGCGTGTTCCGGTAAGTCATTCACACCTGCTAAAAGTACGTATTCAAAACTCAATCTGCGTCCAGTCGATCGCACATATTCCCGACATTCTGCGATTAACTCACCCAAAGGATAAGGGCGGGCGCTAGGAATTAACTCTTCGCGCAATCTTTGATTAGAAGCGTGGAGGCTGACGGCGAGGGTAACTTGCAGTTGATGTTCGGCTAGTTGGCTGATGCGATTGCGAATTCCTACTGTGGAAATGGTGATATTTCGCTGTCCAATTCCTACGTCTTGATTCAAACACTTGACAGCAGCTACAACATTATCGAAATTCAGCAGGGGTTCGCCCATTCCCATAAATACGATGTGGCTGACTCTGCGGCCGAAATCTTGCTGTACTGTCAAGACTTGATCGACGATTTCGTGTTTTTCTAAATTGCGCTTGAAACCGCCTTTCCCAGTAGCGCAAAAGTCGCAGCCCATCGCGCAGCCAACTTGGGCTGAGACGCACACAGTCAGGCGTTTATCGGTGGGAATGCCGACGGTTTCAATGATTTGACCGTCTGCCAATTTTAAGAGATACTTTACCGTGGCGTCTGGTGCGACCGATCGATAGTGAATGGTCGATCGCCCGATCGGAATTTTAGCAACAGTCTCGCGCCACTGTTTCGAGAATACAGAAATATCAGAGAGCGATCGCGCACCTTTCTCATAAATCCACTGGTACAACTGCTTTCCCCGATAAGCAGGTTGCCCCTTTTGCTGCACCCACTCCGTTAACTCAGCCAAACTAGCCCCCAGCAAGGGCGGAATTTTACCCGACTCAACAGCCAAAGCAGCAGTCTTGCGAGACTGATTCGCACCCTTGGAATTACCAGAAGAGTACACCTGAGAAACGGAAGTAGGAGACATAGGTCATCAGAAAATTTAAAGCCATTCTCTATATTAAAACTTCTCGACCAAAGCTGCCGTTAATCCTCAAAAAGGTGAAGTCTCGATCCCCCTAAATCCCTCTTAATCAGGGGGGATTTGAGAATAATCCGGTTCCCCCCTTTAAAAAAGGGGGTTAGGGGGCTCTTATTGTGGACTCACAAAGAAAACTCCAGACACCAATGTCCCCAACAAAGTTAATTTTTGGCAAAATTCCCCAAATATTGCGTGTAAATGACCATACCCACCTAAAATAAACTCTGGAGTTTGTTAAAGGGTGTGCAAATTTGACAGCTTTCCATCACAATTAATGCAACTTTTATGGTGCTAAATATTCTTGCGCTGCCCTTAGCGTTTCAATTTACATCGCCGGGCCCGATTATCTTTCAACTCGGCCCCCTAGCCATCCGCTGGTACGGGCTGTTGATAGCTTCTGCCGTCTTAATAGGGGTGAGTCTGTCCCAATACTTGGCCGAAAAGCGCCGCGTCAACCCGGAATTGCTGGGTGATTTGGCAATCTGGTTGGTTCTGGGCGCTATTCCCTGTGCTCGAATTTATTACGTAGCTTTTGAGTGGCAGCAATACTCCCAGAGGCCTGAAGACATTATTGCGATTTGGAAAGGCGGAATTGCCATTCACGGGGCGATTTTGGGTGGCACGATCGCAGCTTTAATTTTTGCGAAAATTCAGCGAGTTTCTTTTTGGCAATTGGCAGATTTAATCGCGCCTTCGGCAATTCTCGGTCAGGCGATCGGACGCTGGGGGAATTTCTTTAACTCCGAAGCTTTTGGCAGTCCTACGGATTTGCCTTGGAAACTCTATATTCCGCCAAACAGCCGCCCGTCCACCTACGCTAATTTTGAATACTTCCACCCCACATTTCTCTACGAATCCCTGTGGAATCTGACAGTATTTGGGTTGCTTCTGACTTTATTTTTCCGCGATTTGCAGGGCAAAATTCGATTAAAAACTGGGGCTTTATTTTTGGTTTATATCGCAGCTTACAGTTCCGGTCGAGTCTGGATTGAAGGGTTGCGGACTGATAGTTTGATGTTCGGGCCACTGCGGGCTGCACAGATGGTAAGCTTGACTGGGATTGTTTTAGGGTTGGGCGGGTTAGCTTGGCTTTATTTGCTTGATCGACCTTTACCCGATGTTGTCTCCCCCAATAGCGATCGGGCTAAGATACCTCATAAATTCCCAGAGGATCAATAAAAAACCCCAGAGAGGTTAGTCTCTAGGGTTCAAAACCAGGGTGCATCTACCATCCCTTACTTCCCGCTAAAATAGGTACATCCGGAAGAGTCCGTAAATTTAGCAAATTTTTTAGCAGCAATGAGTTTGACACAGATTGAAGCCCTAATTCCAGGGGTATACATTGTAGGTGCAGGCCCGGGAGACCCGGATTTGTTGACTGTTAAGGCTCAAAAATTACTCGCTGCGGCTGATGTCATATTATTTGCTGATTCCTTAGTCCCAGAGCAAATTTTGCAGGGGGTACGCACGGATGCTGAAGTGATCCAAACTGCGGATAAGACCCTCGAAGAGATTGTACCTTTGATGGTGGAACGAGTGCGCGACGGAAAAAGCGTCGTCCGTCTCCATTCCGGCGATCCCTGTCTCTACGGGGCCGTCGGCGAACAAATGCAAGCTTTGGCCTCCGAGGGAATTGCTTTTGAGGTAATCCCGGGAATTAGCGCTTTCCAACTTGCGGCGGCTAAACTTAAAATTGAGTTGACAGTTCCCGGAGTTGTGCAGACAATTATTTTGACGCGAATTAGCGGCAGAACCGAAGTACCGGAACGCGAAGAATTGGCGAGTTTAGCGGCTCATCAAGCTAGTTTGTGCCTGTATTTGAGTGCCCGCCATGTCGAACAAGCTCAAGCTAAATTGATGGAACATTACCCATCGGATTTGCCTGTAGCGATTTGTTATCGGTTGGGCTGGCCGGATGAAAAAATTGTGCTAGTTCCCCTTGACAAAATGGCAGTTGCTACGCGCGAAAATAATTTGATCAGAACGACGATGTATGTCATTAGTCCGGCTTTGGGAAAATCAGCAGAAGGGCGATCGCGCTTGTACCATCCAGAGCACGATCGGCTTTTCCGACCATCGAAGGAAGTTCGGCAACGGATTTTGTAACGGATGTAACGGATGTCAGGAAGAAGAAAGTTCGGCAACGGATTCTGTAACGGATGTAACGGATGTCAGGAAAAAGAAAGAAGGAGCAATTATGAAATAACCAATTACCAATTACCAATTCTCAATTCCCCAATCTAAAATCTAAAATCTAAAATCTAAAATCGCCATGACTGATTTAACTCGCAGACAATTTATCACTGTCACCGCATTAAGCGCCGGATTTGCCTTAGCAGTTCATCCTATTGCGGCTGCCGTTATCAATACGGATGCTGCTGGTTTAATAGCAGGTGAGGTAAAAATTCCCGTAAAAGACGGCTCAATTCCAGCCTACAGAGCAATGCCAGCCAGCGGCAGCAATTTTCCAGTTATTTTAGTAATTCAAGAAATCTTCGGAGTTCACGCACACATTCAAGATATTTGCCGCCGTTTTGCTAAATTAGGTTATTTAGCGATCGCCCCAGAAATGTTTGCCCGTCAAGGTGATGTTTCTAAAATCACCGACATCCAAGAAATTATTAGTAAAGTTGTCTCGAAAGTTCCTGACGCTCAAGTTATGTCGGATTTAGATGCTACCGTAGAGTGGGCACAAAAGTCAGGAAAAGGCAATACTAATAAGTTGGGAATTACAGGATTTTGCTGGGGTGGCAGAATTGTTTGGCTGTACTCTTCCCACAACCCCAAAGTTAAAGCTGGCGCGGCTTGGTACGGGCGTTTGGTTGGCGATTCTACGGCTTTAACTCCCAAACACCCGATCGACCTTGCAGCAACTTTGAAAGTGCCTGTATTGGGGCTTTACGGTGGCAAAGACGAGTCAATTCCCAACGATACAGTCGAGAAAATGCGGGAAGTTCTCAAAACTGGCAGCAGCGGTTCTGAAATTGTGCTTTATCCAGATACGCCGCACGGTTTTAACGCTGATTATCGTCCCAGTTACCGGGAAAAAGAAGCTGAGGATGCTTGGAAACGGTTGCAAGATTGGTTTAAAAAGCACGGAGTTGCACAATAGTTTTGAGTTATTAATTCTGACTTAAAACTGGTGTCAAGTTTGGGATCGAAAAAGGCAATATTAGCGAATAGCCCTTAAGACAGGTGGGTTTGCGATCCCGATATTGGTAAACTGAGCGGTGTAGAATTATCGATCGAACAGGTAAGCCCGTGCTAGACGAACAAGCTAAAAAGACCATCTTGCGGAAAATTCCTCACGGATTGTACATCTGCGGTGTCAAAGACGGGGAGGAAGTCAACGGTTTCACCGCTAGCTGGGTGATGCAATCTTCCTTTACCCCTCCCTTAGTTGTTAACTGCGTTAAGCAAGACTCCAAATCCCACGGCATGATCAAAGCCAGCGGTGTCTTTGCTTTGAGTTTCCTAGAAGCAGGGCAAAAAGAGCTAGCCCAGAAATTCTTTAAACAGCAGCGCCGCGTTGGCAATAAATTTGAGGATGTAGAATTTTATCCCGGCGCGGAAACTGGTTGTCCGATTATCTCGGATTCTCTGGGTTACATCGAGTGCAAAGTTGTTGGTGCTGTGGAACACGGGGATCACACGGTTTATGTCGGAGAAGTTTTGGCCGCAGGCGTCCACCGAGAAGGCAATCCGTTGCTGCTAGAAAGCACCGGTTGGAATTACGGCGGCTAAAGACTTGGCAGTTGGCAACTGGCAGTTGTCAGTTGTCAGTTGTCAGTTGTTAAGGGAGGCGAGTTAAAATTAATAAAAAATCGGCGACAATCTTGTCGGTGTTTTCATTAGTCAAAATTGGTACGTGTACGAAAATACATTTGGTGCTAAGTTGAGAATCTGCAAGGTGTTTTAAAACTGCATAATAGAGGGCTTCGCATACAAATTTTCCGGCTTCGTGACTGATTTCTGTGGCAGCTAAATCAGCTACTAGCGGTTCGAGATTAACTGCTGTTTTCCGAATGTCGCGATCGCAGCAAGCGCAAGATTCTATAGTTAATTTTTGCCGGCTTTCGGCCATGCCACAGCAGATAATAGTGTCGGGTTGGAGTTGGTTGATTTGGGCGATCGCTAAATTAGGTGCTAGCTGAAAATCTACTGGCAGTTTCCTCAAAAAAGTCAGGGAATCAGGCCAAGATTTGATTTGGGAAATCTTGGCTAATAAGTCGTCAGAAGAGTTGGATTTCTGATGGGGAAGCCAAGTATCAAATGAGGTTAGCAGGATTTTCGCCGTCATATTTGTGCAATAATACTGATATTGATAATATAAGGCAAGTAAGTCAATGTCTGTCATTGCAGTAGTAGACTATGACATGGGCAATCTGCACTCGGTCTGTAAAGGCTTGGAAAATGTGGGTGCAGTGCCAAAAATTACAGATTCTCCTGCTATAATCGAGCAGGCTGATGCAGTGGTTTTGCCGGGGGTGGGTTCGTTTGACCCGGCAATGCAGAATTTACGCTCGCGCAATTTGATAGAACCGATAAAAAGTGCGATCGCCTCGGGGAAACCTTTTTTAGGCATTTGTTTGGGTTTGCAAATTCTGTTTGAAAGTTCCGAAGAAGGCGTAGAACCGGGATTGGGCGTTATTGCGGGAAAAGTGCGCCGATTTCGCTCGGAACCGGGTTTGACAATTCCCCACATGGGATGGAATCAATTGCAATTTACTCAGGCGGGTTTGCCGCTATGGCAAAATTTACCGTCTGATCCTTGGGTTTATTTCGTGCATTCTTATTATGTCGATCCAGTTGATTGGGAAGTGCGATCGGCAATTGTGACTCACGGCAGTCAAAACGTGACGGCGGCTATAGCTAAAGACAATCTGATGGCCGTGCAATTTCACCCGGAAAAGTCTTCGAGTACAGGATTGCAAATGCTGTCAAATTTTGTCAGTCAGGTGAGGGCAAAAGTAGCTGCTTAGGTGGCATGAATATTGAAAAACCCGGTAGATTGCCGAAACCGGGTTTGACATTTTTAAAAGTCACTTTCCTTCTTCCCTCTTCCCTCTTCCTTCTTCCTTCTTCCCTCTTCCTTCTTCCTTCTTCCTTCTTCCTTCTTCCTTCTTCCTTCTTCCTTCTTCCTTCTTCCTAAATGAGCCTGAGAATCAGTGGCAATCGCCAAATCAAAACTCTGCCGGGACTCGCAACTCGCCCTACACCTTCGCGAGTTAGAGAAGCTTTATTTAATATTTGGCAAGGGACGATCGCAGATTGCAGATGGCTTGACATTTGTACTGGCAGCGGTTCGATGGGTGCAGAAGCTTTGTGTCGTCAAGCCGCGAGTGTCACTGGCATCGAACAGTCGGCGAAAGCTTGTGCGATTATCCGCGAAAACTGGGAGCAAGTAGCAGACTCGTCCCAAACATTCCAAATACTGCGAGGAAACGCGACGGCGAAATTGGCGACACTAGCGGGGCAGCAGTTCGATCGCATTTACTTTGATCCGCCCTACGCCAGCGACTTGTACGAACCTGTGTTAAACACGATCGCCAGCCAAGAAATGCTAGCACCAAACGGCGAAATGGCGATCGAACACAGCCCGGAGCGATCGACACAACCGATTTCCGGTCTAGAAATTTGTCGCCAGAAAATATACGGCAATACAGCATTAACCTTCTATACCCGCAGTGCCTGATCGGCTCACACCGCAGCAGCGTCACGCCTCAAGACAGAAAGAAACCGGGTTTCCGAGCGTAGGCGCGCCCCCGGTACTAAAAGTTTTTCCCTTGGATACAATACAAATTTTTCCGATGAAGCTAAGCTTTGTGCGTAGGTTGTCAGAGCAAGTTGCTTCAGCAATCGACGAAATAAATGGAGTTTAGGCTGAAAATAAAGCTTTCAGTTGTAACATGAACCCAAAGTGTGAGTGTGAATATTCCTAAAGGAGTGAATATGGTTCAGACACCTTCGCGCCCTCGTGGCAGCGAGTTTCCGGCTGCTAACTCGGTACAGCCAGTCAAACGCGATACGATTCTGGTGGGAGATAGCCTCCCCCTGCCAAATACCAAACTCTTCGGCACAGACGGCATTCGCGGGAAAGTTGGAGAATTGCTGAATGCACCCCTAGCCCTGCAAGTGGGCTTCTGGGCGGGACAAGTTCTACGGCAACATTCCCCCAACCAGGGGCCTGTGATTTTGGGGCAAGACAGCAGGAATTCCAGCGATATGCTGGCAATGGCACTGTCAGCAGGTTTGACGGCCGCCGGTTTGGAAGTGTGGAATTTGGGATTGTGTCCCACTCCCTGCGTTGCTTATCTGGCAAGCATTTCGGAGTCGGTCGGCGGAGTGATGATTTCGGCTTCTCACAATCCCCCAGAAGACAACGGCATTAAGTTTTTCGGCTCAAACGGCTCGAAGCTGTCGCAGCAGTTGCAGGAACAAATCGAAGCGGGAATCCGGGGAGCAAAGGTTCCGATTGCTAGCTTGGGTTGGGGACACCACTACCATCGATCTGAGTTGGTTAAAGATTATGCCACTTCGCTCTGTGATTCCCTACAACAGATGAATTTGGAGGGAATGCGGATTGTTTTGGATTTGGCTTGGGGGGCGGCCGCGGGTTTGGCGCCGGCGGTGTTCGCGCAAATGGGGGGGGATGTCATCTGTTTGCACGACTCTCCTGATGGGGATCGCATTAATGTTAACTGCGGTTCTACTCATCTCGACAGTTTGCAAGCGGCAGTTTTGGAACACAATGCTGATCTGGGATTTGCTTTTGACGGCGATGCCGATCGAGTTTTGTGTGTTGACAACGAAGGTCGAACGATTGACGGCGATTACATTCTTTATCTGTGGGGCCGACAGTTGCGCGACTCCCAACAGTTACCATCCAATTTAATTATTTCTACTGTAATGGCTAACCTCGGCTTCGAGCGAGCTTGGGAAGAATTGGGCGGCAAACTAACTAGAACCGACGTGGGAGATCAGTACGTTCACGCTGAAATGCAGCGCACTGGTGCGATGTTGGGCGGCGAACAATCGGGACACATTCTTTGTCCGCATTACGGTATTAGCGGCGACGGTTTGCTGACAGCTTTGCATATGGCTTCGCTGGTGCGCCAGTCCGGGCAATCTTTGGCACAATTGGTAAGTGGCAGTTTCCAAACTTATCCGCAGTTGCTGCGAAATATTCGGGTGGACGATCGCGAAAAACGCCTAAAATGGCACGAGTGCGAGGCAATGCAAAGTGCGATCGAACGTGCTACAACGGCAATGGGAGAACAGGGACGGGTTTTGGTTCGCGCTTCTGGCACTGAACCGCTAATGCGAGTTATGGTGGAAGCTGCCACCGCCGAATTGGCTAATTTCTGGACTGAAAATTTAGTTTTAGCCGTTCAGCAACACATAGCCATCTGATGGAAATGGGGAATTGCTAAAAATTTTGAATTTTGAGTTTTGAATTTTGAGTTTTGAGTTGAAATCCTTTAATTCAAAATTCAGAAATCAAAATTTCTAACTATTAATTTCGAGTTTTAATCAACTTCTCCAAAAATAACCAGTGGGGCAGGCAGGATGCCTGCCCTTAACTTTATTTTCACTCAATTGTGTGATGATGATTTCTGTGGTGATACCCACCTACAACCGCGAGCAACCTCTGCGAGAGACATTGGCTGATGCGATTCGGCAAAATTACCCGAATTTTGAAGTTCTAGTAATCGATCAAACTTGCAACCACGAGTCGGAAACTCAAGTTTATTTAGAGGAATTGGCAAATGCTGGCAAAATTCGGTGGTTTCGAGTAGATTGGGCCAGTTTGCCAGCAGCTCGAAATTATGCAGTGCGGCGCGCAGTGGGAGAGATTATTTTATTTATTGATGATGATGTACAATTGCCAGATGGTTTTTTGGCGACTCACGCTGGCAATTATTTAGAAAAACCAGATGTGGGATGTGTGGCGGGCAGGGTTTTTGACAGAATGAAACTGGATAATTCTGGAGGCGATTTGGCGATCGAATATTTGCCCTCTGAAGCGATGGATGCGGGCATTGCCTGGTATTTTATCGATTTGGTGCATACAGTAAAACCGCAGCAGGTGCTTTCGGCTAGAGGCTGCAATATGTCATTTCGTCGGCAGGTTTTTGCCGAATGCGGGCTGAGGTTTGACGAGCGGTTTGCAGGCAGTGCGGTGCGGGAGGAGTCGGATTTTTGTTTGAGATTGCGATCGACTGGCATGAAAATTTGGTACGATCCCAATGCGTGTTTAGTTCACTTGGGGGAAGAGAGCGGCGGATGTCATGATGTCAGTACGCGATCGATCGAGTATCAAGTCACATTTTATCACAACCATTTCCTCATGGGATTGAAAAATTTAACAGCTTTTCAATGCCTGCGATTTTTTGCCAAACTCTTTGATTGCCACGTTTTGGGAAATCCGCCTTGTTATAAAAGCCACTCGCCCATTAAAATTATAACTAGATTTGCTTTTTATATCCTGGGTTTTATCAGTGCTATAAATACAGTAGTTCAATCTCTGTGGAATGATGGACAAATTTACAGCCATCAAGACAACATTAACGCTCAATAATTCCCTATTCCTTCCCCCTTCCCCCTAAATGAGAATTCTCGTTGCCAGTCACACCTATATTGTGGACATTAACCGGGAAAAATTCAAGATATTAGCAAGCCTAGAACCTGATATTGAAGTAACTGTTGTAGTGCCGCAGCGTTGGAAACCCGGAGGGGTTCAAAATAAAATTATAGAAACTCAATTTTATCAAAAGGGTTCATTTAAAGTAATCCCGGTCTCCAACTTTAGTCAAAACAATCAAGGATTGCTAAGTTTTGGTTTTGATTTAATTAAAATTTTGCAAAACTTTAGACCCCAGATAATCCAAGTTGAACAAGGTTCAAAGTCTCTGGCTGGCGCTCAATTAATATTACTAAATAAACGGCTCAAACTGAAAGCAAAAAATATATTATTTACCTGGTGGAATCTGCCTTATAAATTGAAGTGGCCTGTTTCACTATTAGAAAATTACAATCTTCAGCACACCGACGGAATTATTGCAGGCAATCTAGATGGAGCTAAAATTTTGCAGCAGCGGGGCTATCAAGGTGCGGTGAAAGTAATGCCACAACTCGGAGTAGATGAAACTTTGTTTCGCCGCACTGGTAAAGACGCTGATTTATCGCGCAGGTTCGCCATTGAACAGACCGATTTTGTGGTAGGATTTGTAGGGCGATTTGTCGAAGAAAAAGGATTGTTAACTTTAGCTGAAGCCTTAGCCGGGTTGAAAAAAAGCTCTTGGAAGTGGCTGTTAGTAGGACAAGGAAAATTGCGGGCGCACCTCGCCGAAAAATGTATTGAATGGGGAATCAGCGACCGAATAATTTGGGTAGAAAGCGTTTCCCACGAAGAGATTCCCCCCTACATTAACTTAATGAACTGTTTGGTATTGCCCTCGCAAACGAGCTATAAATTCAAAACTTTGACCACGGTGGGCTGGAAAGAACAATTCGGTCACGTTTTAATCGAAGCGATGGCCTGTAAAATTCCGGTTATCGGTTCCGACTGCGGGGAAATTCCCCACGTCATCGGGGATGCGGGGTTAGTATTCCCCGAGGGAAATGCAGGGGTTTTACGCCAGTGTTTGCAGCAATTGATGGAGCGGCGGCAGTTGGCTGCTGATTTGGGCGATCGGGGTTATCAGAGAGCGATGAGCAATTATACAAATAAAGCTTTAGCTGAGCAGTTGTTGGAATTTTACAAAGAATTGTTGTAACTTTTGGCAGTATAATGCAAGTGTTAAATAAAAACTGTGGTAAATGTCTATTCCTTCCGACATACGACCTTTGGTTGACGAACTATATCAGGTACTAGACGATACCGATCGCCAAGCAACGCAGGGACTTTTTGCACTTAGAAGAGCAATGTCTCTTTTTCCCCAGAATGAAATACTGATGCAATACTTTTCTTCCATCAGTAATTTTCAATTCTGCGTATCAGGTGTTCGCTTACAAGCAGAGCACATTGTGGGCAATGTATTGATGGCTGGTGTGCCCGATGAAGATGTTCAAAAAGCAGGAGATTATTTAGCAGCGTTGCTACACATGGCTCCTGAATCGAAAATTATGATAGACAAAGTAGTTGAGAGATTAGAAGCATTGCAATGAAACAATTACCAGATGAAAGCCTACTGCTGGAAATCCTTGAAATGGTGAAAGCTGCGGAAGCAAAAGCCAGTGAAATGTATGAATTTTCCAAGACAATGGCTCACAATACCCAAATTACAGCCACAAAGAGAGAAGAAGCGGAACAGCTAGACGGGCAGCCTTTTCCAGATAATTAAATTTGTCATGGGAGATGTTGATATTTTGATTGAAAGAACTATCCCCCATGCGAATTCTCCAAATTATCCCCTCGATTTCGCTCGTCTACGGCGGGCCAAGTCAAATGGTGCTGGGACTTTCTGCAGCCCTCGCTTCCCGGGGTATTAATCTCACAATTATCACCACAGATTCTAACGGAGATATCGGTCAACATCCCTTAGATGTCCCCTTAAATCAACCAATACAACAAAACGGCTATCAGATTATTTATTTCCGCTGTTATCCCTGGCGCAGATATAAGTTTTCATTCTCGTTATTGCAGTGGTTAAATGAAAATGCGCGACAATTTGACCTGGCTCACATTCACGCTATTTTCTCACCAGTAACTACCTTTGCTGCCACCATTGCTAGATATCGCCACTTACCGTATATTATCCGTCCCTGCGGTATGCTTGACCCCGCCGATTTGCAGAAAAAAAAGCGCTTAAAACAGATTTATGCAGCAGTTTTAGAACGCCCTAATTTAGCAGGCGCAGCCGCCATTCATTTTACAAGTAAAGAAGAGGCTAAAATCTCCGAAAGATTTGGTTTGGACTGCACAGGGAAGATACCCGTGGGACGGGATTTGGTGATTCCCTTGGGGGTGACAGCAGGTTTGTTTCCTAAGAGATTGCGAGAATCTCAAGTGCCAATCATCTTATTTATGTCGCGAATTGAACCTAAAAAAGGGCTTGATTTGCTAATTCCAGCATTAGAAAGTATTTTAGGATCTGGGATAGAGTTTCACTTTATTTTAGCTGGTTCCAATCCCCAAGATGCTGATTATGAAACACAAATTAAAAGTAAAATACACAACTCAAGCTTAGGAAAATACACAACAATAACTGGCTTTGTGAGCGGCAATTTAAAAATTGAACTGTTGACAAACGCCGACTTATTTGTCTTGCCTTCTTATTACGAAAACTTTGGCATGGCTGTAGCAGAAGCGATGGCCGCGGGTGTACCTGTCGCCATTTCCGATCGCATACATATTGCGGAAGACATACAGCAAGCAGAAGCTGGTTGGGTGGGGCCTTTGGAAGTAGGGGCGATCGCCAATTCAATTAAATCAGCACTTCTGAATCCACAAGAGCGCCAACGGCGGGGATTGAACGGCAAAGAGTACGCAAGAAAGCATTATAACTGGGATGCGATCGCCCAGCAAACCATCGATGCTTACCAGCACATTTTGTCGTCTACTAACTAATGCCACAGCGGTTTACCTTCTGCTTCTTCGCCTGCTGCGAGTTCTGGTACTGCTGCTATGATAATTTTCCGGCGATTTTTTTCGCTCGCTACTATTTTAGCTGCAATACTTATCCACAAAACTCTGCAATCCGGCCTGATATCCTGCTCCTACCGCCTGAAATCTCCACTCTCCATTCTTTCTATACAAGCGACCAAATTCTACAGCAGTCTCTCGCGAAAAATTCTCTTTTAATTCATACCGAACAAGTTCGTTTTCTGTATCCAAACTGTAAATCTTGATAAAAGCATTTTTGATATTGCTAAAATTTCCATTAATTTTATCTGCTTCGTGAATAGTGACAACAAAAGTTATTTCCTCAATTTCAGGATTAACTCTTTTTAAGATAACGCCGTAAATCGTTTTATTCTCTTGACTTCGGTTGTTTTTATCCCGAATCACTTGCAGTACCGAACTGTCATAGGATTGCAGATTATTGTAAAAGATCAAATATTTATCGTTAGGTATTTTGCCGTCAGCACCTAGCATAAAGGCAGAGACATCAATCTCGTAGCTTTGTCCTGCCTCTGTCACCTGCCAACCTAGGGCGATCGCCATTTTTTTTAAATCCGGCGCTTCTTTAGAGATATTAAATCTCTCACCCTTACTTAATTGCATTGCCATCTGCTTATTTGTTAAACATACAACTTTATAGTGTTCATGTTAATATTAAGTGACCCTATAACTTTTTATTTTTAATAAAACTTAATTTTTGGCTTTTATCAGCGGGCTTGATTAAAAATATGTGCTGCCTGTATCCGAATTTATTTAGATTGTCTTAGAGAGAATTGTGTAACTAAAAACCGGGCTTTTTACAAAACCCGGTTTCTACAATGGAACTTAATTTGAATCTACTTTTGAGCATTTTCAGAACTAGGTGGCAGAGTCACGAAATTACCAAAAGCTCCAACCGTTTGATAGCTTTTTTTGCCCAGTTCAGTTGTATAAATGCTGGCCACACCTAAATTTTGACGCTGCGTTGTATTGTCGAGCAAGCTTTCGATCGAGTTCCGCTGCGAAGTCAGCAAATTCTTACAACTGCCGATCAAAGTATCTGTAATGCCGCTCAAAGCTTTCGGAACGCGAGAATCTTTGCACACAGTGCTTTCCAACTCGGTTTGGAGTTCGCCGGAAGCATAAGTTAGGTATTTGTCTCTCCCAGGATTTGTAAATGCCATGCCGACGGCCACAAGAGTCAGGGCGATCGCGACTTTTCCCACATTGCCGAAAAAATTAGAAGTTGGCTTGTTAGTATTCATTGCGTTATCAATATTCATTTTTTTTAGCCCCGTTGATTTATAAGCTTCTCTTGATTTAAACTACACCTCCTCAGAAACAGATTTCCGAAAGGAGGGGACAGTTTTTAGATTGGAGGCCAGTTGCGAGTAAGTCTCTCACTGGTTTACCTTCCTTTTACGTTTCCCCCTCCCTCAAATCCGGTAAATCTTCAACAAAACATTTAGCTGGTTCCCAGGCTCTGCCTGGGAACGAGGAATTTAAACTTAGTTTCGCTGTGATTTTTGCCGATCGATCTCCCGCTGCAACTCTTCAATTTGACGGCGCAAAGCCTCCGTCTCGCTGTTAGGCGTTTGCGACTTGACATCAACCGCACCCTCGGATACCGCCCGCTTGTAGTTCCCTAGCTTAATTTGGCGGTATTCCTCGGAACTTGCCCAGTCTCGCAAATACCGCAGGCGTTCCACCGGGAAAGGGTGACTCAGCATCACGCCCTGGCCGCCGTTGTAAAGTAAAAATTTATACACTTGGTTGAGGTTGTCCCGATCGAGCTCTTGATAGTTGTCAGACTGGCGGATAAATTCTTGCAAACTGCATTGGTCAGCATATTTACTGCTAACTCCCGCAAGTTGCATCATCGTTTTCATCACACTGTTCAAGTCATCAGTTACTAACAAAGCCGCCCGATCTGCCGACAATTCAGCCTTGCGCCGCCACTCGTAAAAAGCGAAAATTAAACCGCTACCGACCATATTTCCCAGCCCGAAAGTCATCTCGCCAATTGTCGATGCAACGCTCACTGCCCAACTCGCCATTTGATTTAAAATTGGATGACCGCATTTAATGTGTCCCAACTCGTGAGCCAAGACTACCCGCAGTTCCGCCTCGTCCAACAAGTCTAAAAGACCAGTGTTTAATACTACATAAGGCTGGTTTTTCCCCAGGGCATAGCTGTTAACTGAGGGATTCTGAGAAACAAACAAACCCGGTTCTGGAAAAACATCTAAAGCCTGCACGCACTCCCGAAATATATGATAAATGCTGGCATATTGGCGTGGGCCGACTTGAATGCTATTTCCCATTAGGTAAACGAATTGCGGTCGTTCGTAGACAAATTCTACAAATTTGCTGGCAATTAAGTCAAATCCAGGTACGCTCCGCAATGCTGCCTCGGCTTGGCGATCGAGGGGATGCTGAAATGCTTCGCTAGAAATTCCAGTATAAGTAGGCATAGTTGTTGCAAAAGTTACATTTAAGATACCAGTCATGCCATCGCTGCTGGTGCTAGCTGGCGCCTGACTTATCAATATTATCGCGACAAATATTCAACTGTTGTGGAACAGACCGAAAAGCCTGTTCAAATTAGCGTTAAAATTGTGGTTCTGGTACAGGCGCGATCGACAAACATCTTTCACAGTGCCTGTGTATCGCCTCACCCAAAAATTGGAACGTGCAAAAATGGCTATCCTGCGACTCGAAAACGGTACAACCTACACTCAACAAAGCGACATTACCCGAGAACTCGCTTCCTTAAACATTCAACTCAACCGCTGGCCCGTGGGTGACAGCGCTGAAATTCAAAATTTGTTAGCTAAAGATGCTCTTGACGACACTCAAAAAGAGCAAGTGTTGCAAGCCCTCGACGGCTACTTTCAACAGTTGTCGGAAAGTGCAGGCTATCAGGATCGCGACTTAATTGTACTGCACCCAGACATTCCCAACCTCGACACCATGCTGTCCAAATTCAACAAGTGCCACATCCACGCCGATGATGAAGTGCGGTATATCGTAGCAGGCGAGGGCATTTTCGGCTTCGTGCGGCCCGACGGCAGCCAAGTCGAACTCACAGTGCAGCCGGAAGAATTTATCAACGTGCCGGCGAATACAGAACACTGGTTTTATTTGACAGCAGCCCGGAAAGTTAAAGCGGTGCGCTATTTTACCACTAAAGAAGGCTGGACGCCTGAGTATACCGATACCGAAATTCGATCGCGTTTAGCTGCTGTTTGAACAGAGTTGACGGTTGACAGTTGACAGTTGACGGCACTCTTCAAACCATCTAAAAATCCTCAAATCCAGCCTCAAATTTTGTGGTTTGAAGATCGCAATATGCTCAAAGCAACCGCCTCCGCCACCTTAATCCCATCAATTCCCGCCGACAGGATTCCACCCGCATATCCTGCACCTTCCCCAGCAGGATAAAGGCCTTCTGTATTCAAACTCTGATAATCTTCCTTGCGTTTAATCCGAATTGGTGAAGAAGTGCGCGTTTCCACACCAGTTAAAACCGCATCATCCATCGCAAATCCTTTAATTTGTTTGTCAAAAGCCGGAAGTGCTTCGCGGATGGCTGCGATCGCATAATCTGGCAAACTTTCGCTCAAATCAGTCATCACAACTCCCGGCGTATAAGACGGCTGCACAGCACCTAGCGCCGTGGAAGGGCGATTTGCCAAAAAATCACCCACAAGCTGCCCAGGGGCGTTGTAAGTGCCACCTCCTAACTCAAATGCCCGTTCTTCTAGGCGACGTTGAAACTCAATTCCCGCTAAGGGATGACCGGGATAATCCTCCGGCGTGATACCCACCACAATCCCGCTGTTAGCATTGCGTTCATTGCGAGAATATTGACTCATCCCATTAGTGACAAGTCGCCCCGGTTCTGACGCAGCCGCCACGACCAAACCACCGGGACACATACAGAAACTATATACAGAACGGCCGTTTTGGCAATGGTGAACCAGTTTGTAATCGGCGGCACCCAAAAGCTTATGGCCTGCCCGATCGCCAAAACGACAGCGATCGATCGTAGTCTGCGGATGTTCCACCCGAAAACCAATGGAAAAAGGTTTAGGTTCGATGTAAACCCCGCGCGAAAACAACATTTCAAAAGTATCGCGGGCGCTGTGTCCCACCGCCAGAACTATATAATTACTAGCAATATATTCTCCGCTGGCGAGGGTAAGTCCCTGCACTTTTCCATTTTCGATGTGGATATCTTCCACACGAGTTTGAAACCTAATCTCTCCGCCTAATGATTCTATTTGGGCGCGAATACTTTGGACAATTCCCACCAGTTTGAACGTGCCAATATGCGGTTTATTAATATATAAAATTTCCGGTGAAGCTCCCGCATTCACAAGTTCCGTCAGTACCTTCCGTCCATAATGCTGAGGATCTTTAACTTGGCTGTAGAGTTTGCCATCGGAAAAAGTACCCGCACCACCTTCGCCAAACTGGGCGTTAGATTCTGGGTTAAATTCTGCTTTTTTCTTCCAAAATCCAAAGGTATCAACCGTGCGATCGCGCACTGCTTTTCCGCGTTCTAAAAGGATGGGACGAAACCCCATTTGTGCCAGCATTAGCCCTGCAAACATACCGCACGGGCCTGTACCAATCACAATGGGGCGAATCGTCAAATTTTTGGGGGCTTGGGCTACATAGCGATAATTAGTGTCTGGTGTCACCATCACATGAGGATCTTTTTTGAAGCGTTGGAGAAGTTGCTTTTCCTGTGTCGTCTCTACATCCACAATATAGACAAGGAGGATTTCTGCTTTTTTACGAGCATCGTAGCTGCGCTTGAAGATGGAATAGCCGAGCAATTCTTCGGGGGGAATTTGCAGCTTTTTGAGAAGGGCATCGGCGATCGCATCTTGAGGATGATCGAGGGGGAGTTTTATTTCGGTTATTCGTAACATATAGTGGAAGGAAGAAGGAAGAAGGAAGAAGGAAGAGGGAAGAAGGAAGAAGAAAGAATAAAAATCCCGCACAGAAGTATTATAACTATTTAACCGGACATCCTATGGGCGATCGTCTTCGGTCGATCAATTTTTAATTTTTGAGTGGATAATTGAAGAAGCGTTATAATAAACAAAAAATTAAGTTTTGTAAAGACCCTTGACTGCAACATTCACACCCAAAAACAGCCGCACCTGGCACGCTCTCACCCCCCTGTGGCAAGGAGCCGAAGACGCAGTACAGAAGGGTTTGCCCCACACCAAACTAGCACCGGCGTGGCAAATACTGCTCCTGGGCGACGGTTCCCCCACCCGTCACCTGCAACTGCTGACAGGGGAACCGACAGAAGTAGATGTGATCGATATGTCTTTAGTGGGTGAAGGCGCAGACGGCGCGCCCCAGCAAATTGTCGCCGTTCCGGGGCCGCGCCTACGCCGCCAAGTGTGGCTGCGAACAGCTTCTGGACAGCGTTTAGCCTATGCGACTTCTTGGTGGGAAGCGAGCCACGTAGACGAATATTTACAAAATAAATCTTTGCCAATTTGGGCCAGTTTAGCGAGGCTGCGGACAGAATTGTATCGCGATGTGCAGGGCATTTATTACGGTGATTCAGTGGCTTTGGAGTCAGCTTTTGAACAGTCGGGGCCTTTTTGGGGGCGACACTATTTGTTTTGGCATCACGGGAAGCCACTGACGCTGATTTATGAGGTGTTTTCCCCTTATTTAACTAAATATTTGGGACCGATGCAATTGGATGTTGATTGAGATGCTATCGGCCGATCGAGGGTTTTGGCATCTGACGCACTTTACTAATTGTGACACGCTTGCCTTAGTCTTTTTTGATAAACCGCGAAGACGCTTATGACACACAGAAGAAGAGGAAGATCAATCCCGAGGGTATAGAGCCGGATTTGATATTAGCTCCCCGACTTCTTTAAGAAGTCGGGGAGGTGGATTTTCTAGCTATTGATAGTTGTTCGCCGAAATTTAACTCGCAAACCGTCGCGGGGACGGGGAGTCGGTACTGTGATTAAATTCAAATCTTGATCGGGTAAAAGCTCCCATTCCAACTCCCGAACAATCTTTGCTGCAAACAACTTCATCTCTAATCGGGCAAATTCTTTGCCCAAACATTCTCGCAAACCGCCGCCAAAGGGCACGTAACTAAAGGGTTTAGCCGATCGCTCGGAGCTAAATCGATCGGGATCGAAGCGATCGGGTTCAGGATAAAGTTGACTATCCTGATGGGTTTGAGTAATCCCAGAAAGCACGCTCCAACCCTTGGGAATTTCATAGCCGCCGAACTCACAAGCATTAATTACTGTCCGGAAAACACTTCCCACCGGTGGAATTAAACGCAGCACTTCTCGCAGCACCTGTTCTAAATAGGTCATTTGTTTGAGTTGTTCCAATGTTAGGGGTTCAGTTGCGGGGAACTGCTGCTGTTCGGCCCGCACTTTTGCCATCACATCGGGATTTTGAGCTAGGAGAAGGCAAAAAGAGGCGATCGCCGAAGTTAAAGTTCCGTGTCCCGCAAACAGCAGCACCAGCACTTGATCTTTTAACTCATCCAAACTCAAACTATTTCCCTCCTCATCGCGACCCGAAATCAGCAAACTCAAAGCATCCTTGCCACTAGGGGTTCCTTGCTGGCGATCGCGAATAATCTTTTCCAGTTCTGCTAACAGTAACTTTCTGCTATTTTTCGCTTTGCCAAACTTTGTCCAAGGCACATCTAAAGGAATCGAAAATAAACCATTGCCCCAAGTTTCAAAATTATGTCCGAGCGCCGTTTCCGAACCATTATCAATCCCAACTAACAACTTAGCCGCCACATCAAAAGTATAATTTATCAGTTCAGGATACCAAGTCAGGGTTTCCATTTTTTCCCATTTTTCCAAATAGCGCTGAGTGATATTTTCCATCGCGCCGATGTAGCCAACCAAAGCTCGCGGCTGAAACGCTTGGTACATCAACTTGCGCTGATTTATGTGGTTAGCACCCGTTTGCACCGACAAGGAAAGCGGCCCTAAAAGCGCTTTCGTACTCGCAGGAAAACTCACAACAAAATATTGGTTGTCATTGCTTAAAACAAACAAACTAGCCTCTTGGCCACGCATAAACACGGTAGGCTGTCCGAAAAGGCTGGTTTTGAAAATGGGCCCGTACTGCTGGTGGCGTTTTTTGGCAAATTGGGAATCTTGCAAAAAGTTGAGGGTATCGCCAATTAGGGGTAAACCTAAACTGCCCGGAGGTAATGCCATATGTGATTTTTGATTTTTGATTTTTGATTTTTAATATCATATCAATTTTAGTTGTCTGCTGGGCAATACGCACCCGACAAATTTCTGGTAAAAGAACTTTTCTCTGTTTGTAGCCTGTAGGGTGGGTCAGTCTTAAGGTTTGTACAAAAAAATTTGGTTTTTCCCACTGACGCACCTTAGTATTTTTGGCGACCAACCAATTTAATTTTCTGTCCTTTTAATCGGAATCTCGATTATAAATTCAGTGCCTTTCCCCACCACCGAGAAACACTTGATTTCACCTTTATGTTTTTCGACAATAATTGAATGGGAAATCGCTAAACCCATCCCCGTTCCCGAACCGACCCGTTTTGTAGTATAGAACGGGTCAAATATCCGCTGCTTGACTTGATCGGTCATACCTGCACCGTTATCAGAAATTCTAATCACAGCGAGAGGACCTTCTACCTCTGTACGAATGCGGATAATTCCCGGGTTTTCGAGCGATTCTTGTAAAACGTCAATAGCGTTAGCAATAATATTCATAAACACCTGATTCAACAGTCCAGCGTAGCACTCCACCAGTGGCAATTGCCCGTATTCTTTAACGAGTTGAATTGCTGGGCGATCGGGCTGAACTTTCAGACGGTGTTCTAAAATCATCAATGTGCTGTCGATGCCTTCGTGAATGTTAACCTTTTTCATGTCAGATTCATCGAGGCGAGAGAAATTCCGCAAACTCCGCACGATATCCCGGATGCGAGTAGCTCCCATCTGCATAGAAGACAGCATTTTGGGCAAGTCGTCTAGCACAAAATCCAGCTCTAACACCTCTATTTCTTCCTGAAGAGCTGGAGAAGGTTCCGGGTATTCATCTCGATACATTTGCACCAGTTTCATCAGATTTCTGGCGTATTCTTCTGTGTAGGTAAGATTGCCGAAAATAAATGTGACCGGGTTATTGATTTCGTGGGCGATTCCTGCTACCATCTGACCGAGACTCGACATTTTTTCTGCCTGTACGAGTTGAGTTTGAGCTTGCTGGAGTTCGCACAGAGTTACTTCAAGTTTTGCAGCTTGTTCTTGGGCTATCCGAGCGGAATCGACGCTTTTAGTGTAAAGTTCAGATTGACTGATGGCGATCGCCAATTGATCACCAATTGCCTCCATTAACTCCACTTCCTCTTTTGTCCACTTACGCACCTCGCTGCAAGAAATGCAGCTAACAACACCAGTTAAACCCCCGGCACTTTTAATCGGCAAATCCAAGACAGACTTGCAACCAACCTCCAAAAAGAATTTTTGTTCTAGGGGATCGCTTACAGTTGCAACATCATCTATTTGATAAACTTCCAAATTACCGATTTTTTGTGGCAGCATACCTGTTATTTCAGCAGGAAAATAACCCAAAAGCGAGAACAAGTCATCATTCTTAGCTTCGTGGACAACATCCCAAGCAGGTGGCGAAGCATCGGGCAAATACCAGATAAAGACACAGCGATCGACTTGCAGCAAGTCGCGAATTTGCTGCACAGTTGTTGCTAAAATAGTATCTAAATCCAGAGATTCGCGGATATTGCTAGCTAGCTGGTTCACCAGCGCTTCCTGCTCCGCTAATTTACGGAATCTCGCTTCCGACTGTTGCAACTGTCTTTGAGCTTCTTTTTGTTTTGTAACGTCCAAACCCAAACCGATTAAGCCGATCGCGTTACCACAATCATCTTTGACCTGAGTTTTAATTGTGTCCAGTTCGTGATATTTACCATCAGTAAGCTGGAAAATTTCTTCAGAATAATAGGGAATATCTTGGCTCCACGCTTGCGCGTCAGATGCCATGCAGTTAGCAGATTGTTCTAAGCCCAAAACTTCGGAATAGTGAGATGCTGCTAAAAATCTTGATTCAGGTATAGCCACATCTTCGCAGAAAGTTTTGTTAACTAATAACATCCGCCCGCTAGCATTTGCCATCCACACCCAAATGGGAGCGTTGTCAATAATTGCCCTCAAAGTTTGCTTTTGTCTGGCGAGAGCTTCTTCTGTTTGTTTGCGCTTAATTCCCAGGGCGATCGCATCCGCACTTGAGGCTAAAGCAATCAGCGTTGATTCATTCAACTCGTGGCGAGAAAACATCGCGATTACTCCCAGCAACTGATTGTCAACAATTAACGGATATCCAGCAAAAGCCACCATTCCTTCTCGTGAGGCCCATTCTTTGTCGTGGAGTCTGGGATCTTCTTGCACAGAATTAGTGATGTGAGGTTTTCGCTCCAGGGCGATTAAACCAATCTTGAACTCGCCGACAGGAATGCGGGTGTAAGCGCCGTCAACGCCAGTATATATCCCCCCGCTTGCTTCCAGTTCCAATACATTTTCCTCTTCATTCAGCGTCCAAATCCGAGCAAAGGCAGCATCCAAATGGCGCACAACTGCATCGGCGCAATATTGCAAAGTTGCAAGCAAAGTCTGGTTTTGAGTCAGAGCAATTCCCACATCTGCTGTCAATAAAGAAAGTTTCAATTGTTCTGCTAAAGCTTGTTCTGCTATTTTGCGCTCTGTAATGTCCGTAGCAGCACCGAGACGCTGCTTAATTTTCCCCTCCTCTGTTCTGCTAAATACAATATTCCGGCTGACTAACCAGTGCCAACAATTCTGTTTGTTGCGTACCCGATATTCGTACTCAATAACTTCGCCGTCGGGAGCATTTTCTAATTGCTGAAAATATCCGGGAAATTTAGCTAAATCGTCAGGGTGAATGATGGTGGGCAGCAGATTGCTGCCCATGTTTTCAACTTCTGCGCTCGTATAGCCGAGGGTGTCACTGATTTCGCGGTTGCTGTAGACATTTCGCTGCTCGCTTTCGTCGTAAACAAAGAGAAGATTCGGACTGGTATTGGCAATTCGCTCAACAAAACGCTGACTCTCTTGCAGCGCTGCTTCTGCTTGTTTGTGAGCGGTAATGTCGCGGCCGACACCATAGATCAATTCTTCCTCGTAGAAACGGGTAGCAGTCCAGGCTATCCACTTGTAAGAACCGTTGCGACAGCGCCAGCGGTTTTCAAACCCAACGGTATTATTCCCCGCAGCAATACTTTCAGCTTCTTTTAAAGTAGTTTCGCGATCGTCTGGATGCACGAATTCAATGAAGAGTTGGCCAACCATTTCTCCTAGGGAATAACCGAGTATTTTTTCTCCTGCTGGGTTGATGCGTTTTACATAACCGTCAAAACTAAGGACGCACAGCAGATCTAGCGATAGGCTAAAAAAGCGATCGCACTCGTTGGGTTCGCTGGATGGGCGATCGTTTTGGGCTACGACAGCAGAAGCTTTTGAGCGCCCCGATACCGCCAAAAAGACAATATTTGCTATTGCCAAAAATCCCAGGGCGAGTTGGCTATCGTAGAAATTATCACCGCTGCCAGCTACGAGCCACCCGTTTAAGACAAGCAGTACAATTATCAAAATTGAGAATACACTGCCAGGGGCGATCGTCGCTACGCTGATTTTTTTTTCATACTCCTTGCTGCCTTCTGCCTTTTCTATTCTGGTGACTGCTGCCGTGAATTTTCTCAACAACAGTTGGAGTAAGTTCAATAATTTAGTGTTTTTGGATTCTTCGATAGGAACAGAATACTTCATTTTTTTACTGTTGATTCCGTTTTACTTGTGGTGACTCAAAATTACAATAAAATTTTTTAAATATTGTAAAACTTTGCTAGCTTGCGAAATCTAGCATTTTAAAATTTGCGTATATTTACCCACGCTAGCTAGAGAATTAAGTGTATTTACGGAATTAGCGAGCAATCTTTTCTTAGCTGGGATGTGCATTTTTTACTTTTTCCGACTCATTGAGAGAGTTTATCTATAATACTAGGCTACATATTGCTGTTAGTCATTGGACATTTGGCCTAATCTAGCTAATTGGACGCAGAAATTGGGACTCTTGGACGAATAACCTAATTATGTAGGGTTCGCCTGAAGCCGCTTACCACGTTATAGTAGCGTGTTATACCACTTTTTGGCTCCTGGAATGACCGGGTTTGATATAGGAAAATACTGCGTGGAGCGCTCTGCTCGTGGGTTGAAAAACCCGCAATATTAGTAAAGTTCAAGCAGGTTCAATTTGACTATAAATTATGAAGTTAAAATAAAGATAAACTGCTGATATCATTTCCGGTTACACCGGAATGATGTTGACTGTTAACGGTTGACTGTTCACTGTTCACTGTCAACCGTCAACAGTCAACTCAGTTTAAAACACTAAAGCTCAAACGTGTTCGATTCATCCGCAGGCGATGGAGCCCAAGCAGCTTGGCGACCTAGTTGCTGTTGCCGAATTCGCTCCAAATTCCCCGCAGGAATAGCAGCTATAAGTTGTCGCGTATAAGCTTGCTGCGGTTGGCGGTAAATACGCTCAGCAGTGCCAATTTCTTCGATTTTACCTTTGTTCATGACGATCGCGCGATCGCTCATAAACTTGACCACGCTCAAATCGTGAGAAATAAAAATATAAGTCAGTCCAAACTCTGTTTGCAACTCCTTCAGCAAATTTAAAACTTGCGCCTGCACCGACACATCTAATGCCGAAACCGACTCATCGCAAATAATAAACTTAGGATTCAAAGCCAAAGCTCTAGCAATACAAATTCGCTGTCTCTGTCCACCCGAAAACTCGTGAGGGTAGCGCCGCATAAAATCGGGATTTAAACCCACTCTCTCCAACAAATAAGCCGCACGATCGCGCTGTTCTTTCTGGTTCTTACCAAAACGGTGAATCACCATCGGTTCCATCACCGCATCCCCAACATTTAGGCGCGGATCGAGAGAACTAAAAGGGTCTTGAAAAATAATTTGCAGATCGCGCCGCAGCCACCGCAATTTGCGATCGTACTCTTTTTTCAGCCGATAATTAGCCATCCACTGCGATGCCGAACTACTTTTCGCAGGAGGCGTAATTTCTTGACCTTCAAAAAACACTTTACCGCTGGCCACGGGAATTAATTGCAGCAAAGCTCTCGCCAAAGTTGATTTGCCGCAGCCAGACTCGCCCACTAAACCCAAAGTCTCGCCCGGGTAAACCTCAAAAGAAATATCGTTTACCGCCATAAACAAGCGTTTAGTTTCGCCAAACATTCCCTGCACCGGAAAACCGACGCGCAAGTTATTAACAGCTAGCAAAGGGCCGGAAATATGCGGCAGCCGAGGCGGTTTTCCTGTTGCAAAAGCGGGATTTCCCCCGCTGCTGTCGCCATCTAAATCGGCATTTTTCTCGACAATTACTAATTCGCCGCTAGCATTTGTGGTGACATCCATAAAATCGGAAACTGTCGGTAAGCGGCGCAGTTGCCGATCGAGAGTTGGGCGGCAAGCTAACAGACCTTTCGTGTAAGGATGTTGGGGATTACTGAAAATTTGTTCGATCGCACCGCACTCAACAATCTTGCCTCGGTACATCACCGCCACGGTATCGCCAATTTCCGCAATGACGCCCAAATCGTGGGTAATAAAAATCATTGCCATGCCTCTAGAGTCCCGCAACTCCCGCAGCAAAGCTAAGATTGTTGCCTGCACGGTTACGTCCAAAGCCGTGGTAGGTTCATCAGCAATTAATAAAGTCGGATTGCAAGAAATGGCCATTGCAATCATCACGCGCTGGATTTGACCGCCTGAGAGTTCGTGGGGATAGCGATCGAGCATAGCTTGTTTGTGACCGTTAACGAGCTGCATCAAATCGCGATCGTCCTCCCCACCTGCTTCTTGCTGCAAAGCCAAACATCGCTGCCTGATCTCATCGTCACCTGGTAGCAGCTTCACCTCTTGCAGCAGAGAAGCAGCTTTGCGCCGCGCTTCTGTCTGCGACACCTTTTGGTGCAAACAAATGGCTTCTGTGAGTTGAAATCCGATCGTATAAACGGGATTCAGCGAACTCATCGGCTCTTGAAAAATCGTCGCAATCTGGCTGCCCCGGTATGTTTGTTTTTCCCTGTCTGGCATTTCCAGGAGATTCACAGACCCATTGTTAGCGCCGTCTTTTGTCGAATAAAACCAAATTTCGCCATCGATTTTCGTTGACGAACTCGAAAGCAAACCCATAACAGCGAGGGATGTTACCGATTTTCCCGACCCCGACTCTCCCACGATTCCCAGAGTTTGCCCTCGCTTGACCTCAAACGAAATGCCGTCAACCGCTTTGACGGTTGCAGACGCATCGCCTGCGTCCGCAGATTGAAATTGAACCCGCAGGTTGCGAACTTCTAGGACGGTTTCACTCATGGAGGTCTATGGCAGTTAAATGGAGATTAAGTGGATTGTAGCAGGGCCTGTTGAAGGCAGAAGGCAGTACGAAGATTTTAAGATTGCTTTGCATAACAGATGGCGAAAGCTAACATTCCTCGCAACGCTTCGCCGTGGAGGAGTTTTGAATTTTAAATGGTTTATAACTTAAAACTCAAAACTCAGAACTACTGGAGTGCCTTCTGCCTGCGAGTAATTTTCCTCAAAAACCGATGACTTGAGTGTCAGCAGGCAGTGTAGTGGCCTCGGAGACCTTTTTAAACACAGTTGCCTGCTCGTTTAAGGAATTAGGTCTAGCCTGTCCGGGATTGGTGCCTTGCAACTGAAGGCGCATTTGACCTTCGGGAGTCAATTCAAAAACAGTTTGAACGGTTTCTGTGCTGCTGAGGCCGACATCAAGGTGCATCGGTTTTTCACCGAGATTAACTTTGTACCTCATTTCTTTGGCGCGGGCGGCTCCGTCGGGGCCTTTAGCCATGAGAAACAATTTGCCTTCTGGGGCAAAGACGAAGGTGAAAGACTGACCGGAGGGGACTGTGCCTTGCCATTGGCCTAGGAGTTGCGTGTCGATGTTGCTGGCGGCCGGGGCTGCTGTTTCTGGGGCAATTGTTGGTGTTGCTGCGGATGCTGGGCTGAGTGAGGCGTTGAAGCTAATGAGGATGCCCAAGCAAAGGCTACCTGCGATCGCTTTACCAATCATTTTTGAATTAGACATGAGACCGATCTAAAAATTGGTTATTTGTTTTGTACACTGTAGCGGTAAAACCGTACTTTGTTTAGTTTAAATTTCTTTTAGGCATAGATATAAGTTGAGGTTCGCACCTGCAACGCCGTTGTCATCCCCGGACTAAAGCTTTTCCTGAGCTTGTTGAAGGGTCACGGGGCTTTCATTTTTTTTATTGTAAAATCTAATACAAATCCGGCTTAATCTGCACAGTTCGCTGTTCTGAGTTGATTGTTCTTAACTCAAAACAGCTAATTGACTATTGGGTTCGATCGCACAGATAGTTTGGCAAATCGATCGCATTAATAGTCTTTCATTAATTTTTTTCAGGATCGCGTTCTACTTGTTCTGTCGAAGATTCCGGCGCTGATTCCTGTGGATTTTGCGATCGTTTCATGCGCTCCAATGCCTCTGCGTAAGACCAAGCCACGTTCACAAGAAAAGCTTTCGCCATGGCGGACAAATTTTGTGCATCCTCGCTTTCAGGCGCTTCAGCTTTTTGGTTGCCGTCGTTCATCATATTTTTGTTTTCTCCCGGGCAGGTTTTTCTAGCGATTTTTTGCAGTCTGCGATCGATACCCACAAATTATGATTTTTCTTGCACCCGCACCCTACTTATCTTTGAGGATATGACCTTGATTACCACGAATAATATCATAAATACGCTGATTGGATGACCACATCAGAAAGAAACCTTAACTTCGCTGGTTGCCCGCAGCACTGACTCTTGCAGGAAAGTGCGCTTATAAGTTTCGATAATTTCATTAATAGCTTGATTTTTTTCACGACTACTTTCATAAATTAAAATAACTCTTTTAGAGTTTTCTCTAATCAGAATTCCCGATCTGTTGAGAAACTGCCCGGAGCCGTCTAATAGGGTTAGCCCTTCTCGAAAACAAGGGGTAATAACTGCCTTGACAAACTCCTGCCATTCGGATTCAGAAATTGTCTCACCTCCTGGTTTTGTTAAGCCAAAATACAGTTCATCTTTGAGGAGATTTGTTTGCTTGGCATTAGTATCTGAAGTTTCGGGAAGTTGAGTGCGGGCAAGTGTTGCCGGAAAAACAGGATGAACAGCAGGTCGGTCAAGCAAAGACTGTTAAGATGTTTATTCATCTCACATCTTACACCATTCTCAAGAACGGGCTTTCCGGCCCGTTCCACAAAAGATAAATTTTCTTGTGGAACAGGTCGGAAAGCCTGTTCATAAAAGGCTAATTGAGAATGGTGCAACATATGAGTTCATAGGACTTCGTTTGAGTCTTGAGCGGTTTCAACGGCCGAGTTTTATAAACGGGGTTTGTCACCCAAATTTGATATAATTTAATATAAAGCGCTTCCAATTCAAAAACCCAGTTTCACATGAGAAACCGGGTTTATGAGCGTCTGTCCTAGTTTATTTATGCTCGTCTACTTGATTGCGTCGGCTGTATTAAGTAGCTCAACCTATTTTAAACGTCAAACTTTTCAGGTGTTCAGAAACCCGCAAGGGCGATCACTCTTGGCGGCGCCCCTAAAGCAATCAGGTTTCTCAGTGTTATATTTTTTTAGGTGGAGCTATTGATCCTTTAATTCGCGGATACTTCTCTTAGCAGTGTCTTGGTACATCTGCCCGAATTCTTTCACGGCTGCTCCTGCTTCTTGCCCAATCTTCTGAGCTCGTTCGCCGCGAGAGTCTGACGTTTCGCGAGCTTCTTGCCTCCATTCCCGCGTTGTTTGGGGTCTTTCAGAATTGTTTAGATCCGCTTTTGAGCTAGCTTGCGCGCCAAAACCTTTGTTACTGCTTCCCGAATCAACGTTTGTGGTCAGAAGCAGAAAACCGACTAGGACAACACTCAAAAAACTCTTGATTTGAAAGCCCTTAAGCAGGGAACTGATGCGAGCAATGGCTGTGGAAATCAAATTCATCTGGATAATACTCCCTAAGTTGATTGGTGATAATTTTCAACATTTTTTTATCTAATTGACTCGCTCCAAAACCAGCAGCTAATGCGAGATAAAGCCAACTTAGCTTTAACTTCCGATTAACCACCTAAATAGAGTTATAGGTTAGCGATAAAATCTGGTAAACACGCAACCTCTGTGTCAGCCAATTAGCTTTTTCACACATGAATATCACCTTAACAGCCCCATAATACTTCTACCTCTAACTAAAGTCATAAGTTAGTTATAAGCAAAAAAAATATTTTTCAGCACAGGGTTAGACAATTTTTAATCAATCATGCTATGCAGGGCAAATTCTTATTGCAAGCGATCGCCCGTTTTCACGTCAAACCAGTGCAGCAACTGAGGCGGAAAAACCAGCTCTACAATTTCAGAATTCCAGTGGCGGTCATTTGGCAGCAAAGCCCGCACCGTTACTGGCTCCAAACCTTTAACTCGGACACTAACTAAATTTTGCATTCCCAAGTTTTCCACTAAATAAACCTCACCTTTAATGGCGTCTGGGCCCGCCATATTGCCGGCCTCTGCATCTGCAAAGCCGACGTGTTCCGGACGAATTCCTAACACAATTTCTGGGGGCACAGTCGGCATATTTGGGAGTGGAACTCGAAAATCCCCCAACTTAGCACAATTTCCCTGGCATTTAAGCACTAGCAAATTCATTTGCGGGCTACCCACAAAACCCGCTACAAACTGATTTGCAGGACGGGTATAAATTAAGTGTGGCGGGTCTAACTGCTGCACGCTGCCGCTGTTGAGAACTGCGACTTTTGTAGAAAGCGTCATTGCTTCGGTTTGGTCGTGAGTTACATACACCACAGGAGCTTTTTGGGAGGAAAATAATTGTTTGAGTTCTGCCCTAACTTTTTCCCGTAATAATGCGTCGAGATTGCTCAAAGGTTCGTCGAGCAAAAATACTTCTGGTTGGCGCACTAATGCGCGGCCGAGGGCGACTCGCTGCCGCTGTCCGCCTGATAGTTTTCCTGGTTTGCGATCGATTAATTCCGTCAATCCGAGGGATGTTGCAACTTCCGTCACTAACCGATTGATTTCGCCGGAGGGGATTTTGCGAAGTTTGAGGCTCGATGCCATATTCTCGTAGACTGTCATGTGCGGATAAAGCGCGTAACTTTGAAAAACCATTGCAATATCGCGATCGCCTGGTCTGAGATAAGTGACATTGCGATCGCCAATTCTAATCTCGCCTCTAGTCGGCTGTTCCAACCCTGCAATTAACCGCAGTGTCGTAGATTTACCGCACCCCGACGGCCCCAGCAAAGTCAGAAATTCCCCTTCGCTGACATCCAAACTAATGTCTTTTACGGGAACAACTTTAGCGCTGTAGGTTTTATTGAGGTTTTTTAGTTGCAATTTGGCCATGATTTTTAAAGTGTTGACTGTTGACTGTTGACTGTTGGCTGTTGACTGTTGACTGTTGACTGTGTTGTTTGACTCGTTCCCAGCCAGAGCCTAGGAACCAGTTCAATCTAAAATCTAAAATCTAAAATCTAAAATCGATTTATCCTTTTACCGCCCCCGCAGTTAAACCTTGAACGATGCGCCGCTGGAACACCAAAACCAGCAAAACCAAGGGTAAAGTTCCCAAAACGGTAGCTGCGGCGATCGGGCCGTAAGGAATCTCAAATACTGACACCCCGCTGAGTTGAGCAGTGGCGACGGGAATTGTTTTTAGAGATTCGCGAGTCATAAATGTTAGTGCAAATATAAACTCGTTCCAAGCTGAAATAAATGTTAGAATTCCCGTTGTGACTAACGCGGGAAATGTCATCGGTAGCACGATTTGCCACAGCATTTGAAAAGTGTTGTATCCGTCAACTTTAGCCGCATCTTCCAAATCTTTTGGCAACTGTTGAAAGAAACTCCGCATTACCAAGATGGTCAGCGGCAGATTGATCGCGGTGTAAGGAATAATTAATGCTAAATAATTATTTCCTAAATCTAAAGCTTTGACAATTTCCAGCAGTCCCAAAAATAGCAGAACTGCCGGAAATAGCGTTACAATCGTCACAGTTGCCAGGATGATTCTCTCGCCCCACAGCCGCAACCTGGCTAAAGCGTAAGCTGCGGGAGCGCCTACTGCTAAACACAGCAATGTTGAAGTAATGGAAACAAAAGCGCTATTTAAAATGTAAAGTGCAAACGGGCGGCGCTGGAACAGCGACAGGTAATGCTCGAAAGTAATTCGTTTGGGAAGGTAGACGTTGGGAATCGCCGAAATATCCGCATTTACTTTGAAAGAAGTTAACACTTGCCAGATAATGGGTGCGAGAAAATATGCGACGATTAATATCGCCGAGATTGGCAAGATTAATTGCCGGATGTTAAAGGTTTTTTTGGTAGGTTGTTCGCGCGCGATCGACATAATTTATACCAATGAAAGGAACGTGCAACTGTTGGGAATCCAAAATTTAAAATATAAAATCTTGTTATTTTCCTCCGGCTGCATTGACGCGGGCTCTCGATAACAGGTAAGCGGCGATCGCAACTGCTGCCACTAACAGCAAAAAAGTACACACCACCAAAGCCGCCCCGTACCCAAAGTCTAAATACCTCATTACCGTGCTGTAAATGTAGATAGAAACCGTCTCCGTTGCCCCCGCCGGCCCCCCTCCCGTCATCACCTGAATCAAGTCAAAAATGCCGAAAGATTGGGCAAATCGAAACAGCAAAGCAATCACAATTTGGGGCATCAGCAGGGGCACGGTAACTTGACGGAAACTCTGCCAGCTACTCGCGCCGTCAATCGCGTGGGCTTCGTACAAATCACCGGGAATTGATTGCAATCCCGCTAGCAAAAGCAAGCTGACAAAGGGCGTAGTTTTCCACACATCCGCTGTAATCACTGCCATCATTGCCAAGGTCGGATCTCCCAGCCAGCTAATGCTATTTTGAATCAATCCCAAACGCCTTAAAATGTCGTTAATTACGCCGTATTGGTCGTTAAAAATCCACGCCCAAGCTACTCCCATCAATGCAGTCGGCAGCGCCCAAGGTAGCAGGGAAATTGTCCGCACGATGCCGCGCCCTGCGAAGGATTGATTTAAGACTAAGGCAATGCCCATACCGAGAATTAATTCCAGCAAAACAGAGACGACTGTAAATACAGTGGTGTTGCCTAAAGTTTGCCAGAAACGCCCGTCCCCTAACATTCGACTGTAGTTAGCAAAACCGGAAAAAACCAGTTTTAATTCTGTACCGAGGTTTTGGGTGAATAAACTCAGCCAAAAAGCGCGCAATATTGGGTAAGCAAATACTAGCAGCAGAATTATTAAAGCTGGCGCTACTAATATCCACCCGGTTTTTTGTTCGCGCTGTCGCATCTTGTCTAATTGCATATTGTTCACCTTTTTCTCGTTTGATATTAATAAGAATGACTTTGTATCTCTCGCTTGTAGCAGAGTCTCGATCCCCCTAAATCCCCCTTAATAAGGGGGACTTTGAACGTTGCAGTTCTTCCCTTTTTAAAAAAGACTTTGAAGGTTCCAGTCCCCCTCTTATTAAGGGGGGCTAGGGGGGATCGATCTGAAAGCCAGAACTTACGAAGCTTTGGGTTGTTTCAAACTGCCTAATAAATTACGAGTTTCGCTAGCTGCTGCTTTCATTGCTTGTTCTGCACTCATTCTCCCGGTAAAAGCTGAACTCAAATAACGCTGCAAAATATCAGAAGCTTGAGCGTATTGTGCCAGGGGCGGGCGCAACGCTGACCGTTCCACTACCTTTAGCAGTTGGGGGTAGTGGGGATATTTGGCGACTATTTCTTTGTTGGTAAAGAGGGATTTGTAACTGGGAACTAAACCGGTTTCTAAAATAAATTTGCGCTGGGTTTCCTCGCTGGTAAGGTACTGAATTGCTTTCCAGGCTTGGTCTGGATGTTTTGAGGTTTTGGCGATTCCCCAGCCCCAGCCACCCAAGCAGGAACCGCCTGTTTTACCGATACTGCTGAGCATTGGCTCGATCGCTATTTTGCCTCTAACATTCGATCCTTCGGCATTTGCCAGCTTCCAAACATACGGCCAGTTTCGCAAAAAAAGCGCTTTGCCGTTTTGAAACAAAAGCCTGGTTTCTTCTTCACCGTAGGTGGTGACACCCGGAGGAGAAATGCCGGAGGCGATCGTATTTTTGAGAAATTCCACTGCTTTAATTGCCTCGGGTTTATCTAACCCAACTTCAAAAGTTTGAGGGTTAGCCCAAAAGCCGCCGAAACCGGAGAGCACTTCGACAAACATCGCAGATACTCCCTCGTATTGTTTGCCTTGCCACAGATAGCCCCAAGTTGCTTTTCCCTGTTTCTGCAAGTTTTGAGAGATTTTTACCATCTCTTCAAAGGTTTTCGGGGCGGGAATTCCCGCTTGTTCTAAAATGTCTTTGCGATAATAAAGCATTCCGGCATCGGAAGCGTGGGGAATTCGGTAAAGTTTGCCCCGATAACGCCCGCCTTCGACGTTACCTTGGATGAATTTTGATAGTTGTTCCGGGGGAATTCTGTCTGTCAAATCGCTTACCCAACCTGCGGCTGCAAATTTGGGAACCCAGACAATATCCATGTTGATGATGTCGTAGGGCGATTCGCCTAAAAGAAAGGCCGATGTGTACAGATTTTCTATGAGGTTGCTGTCAAAAGGCCCTTCTATGAGGTTAATGCGAATGTCGGGGTTTTTCTGTTCAAATTCTTTGACAAAGGGTTTCCAGTTAACAAGGTCTTGACCTTGCATTAACATGGTGAGCACGACTGGCTGTTGAGTCAGTGCCGGCAGAATAAATAAAAGCAAGACGGTGGCTAATGTGACAGCGAATAAGGCTAAAAGGCGAGGCTTCTGCCTTCGTTGCGGCGGGGAATTTATTTTTTGCATTTGCTTTTGAGAAGTGGCTGTGCGATCGCCTTCTTTCTCTCATAACTCGCTTTCTTTTGTTTCGCTGGATTTACCGAGTTTATGCAATAAAAGTTTAAGTAAACTTTAGCTTACTTAATAATGCTTGAGTGAAGAGTGCAAATTTTGATTTAACTAGCTATAACGTGATTTAAGTAAACATCTATCTACAGATAGATATTAAACCTATTACAAAAATCATCCACTATCTTGAGATTATCTGCGTTTATCTGTGTTTATCTGCCTGTAATCTGCGGTTGATCCTTCAATCAAAGATTTATGCAATTCAAGTCTATTGAGAACATTTAAATAAATAATTCTTCCTTCTTCCTTCTAAACACAAAAAACACCGCTCCTCAAAACAGGAGAACGGTGTATAGGGGGTGTTATGGGTTGTTGTCTGGGATTAACCTTAACAAATCACGATCGGCTGAGTCTATACCTTGTGATGGTTCAAAAATTGGCACAAACCTGCATGAGCGCCCGCCGCTCGATCGACCTTTCTACCTTTGGGATTAGCCCAACCATTCCACAACGGCATCCTGCTTGGTATTGGTGCGCCGTTCTGGAGTTTCGCGGTTGAATTTCAAGTGGATGGCGCGGTTTTGTTCGCCGTCTGCTGCTACTGCAAAAATCGGATAGTCGATTAAGCCGTCTTGGAAGGACATCTGGAAGCGGAAAGTGCCGTCAGCATTGAGTTTAATCGGCTGTCCGCCTACGTAGACGGTAGCGTCGGGTTCGGTGGCGCCGTAGACGATCAGTTCGGCATCAGCAACTAACCAGAACTGGCGGGGGCGCATCGGGGCGGCGAAGCCAACTCCCGACATACCAACACCTGACATACCGAAACCGGACATCGTGAGGCCAGACATACCGACACCCGACATGGTGAGGCCGGACATACCGACACCCGACGCGGTGAGGCCGGACATACCGACACCCGACGCGGTGAGGCCGGACATGGTGGGAGCCGCCCACATTCCGACGCCGGAGGGGAACACGTAGGAACTGAGAGCTTGTTCGTGGATGCCGACTTGCTGGACGGAACCGGCGACGTGCTGCATGGAACCGAAGATAGAACCCGCTACGCGCAGGGATTCGGCAGATTCTGCCATGCCGAAAATTTGTTCGTAGATAGCATTTTCGGTGCTGTAACCGAAGCCATTGGCTGCTTGTGCCATTTTCTTGGCCGGAGGAACCAGTTCGGCGAAGGTTTTGCCTTGCAACTCTTCTTCCCAATCGAGGGTGATGAATTGATCTTCAATCCAGTCGCTGGGATAGACGGGAGGAACGCGGACTTGGGCGGATCGAGCTAATACCAGCCAGCGGCCATCTGCACAGCGGTAGCCGATGTCGATCGCGTAGTCCCGATCGCTCACGGGGATTGGCACATACCATTCACGTGCCAGTTCGTCGCAGGGATATTCTTGAATACTGTGCGGGCTTTGGATGTCGAGGTTAACATCTGTAACGTCGTAGATCCGCAGGGCCAGTTGCTGTCCTCCTTGGCGACGCAATTCTTCTTTGCGATCGTTGGGAATGTCCCAGTAAGTGTAGGCCCATTCTGGGTCGCGGGGCATTAAAACCACCCGGCTTTCGCCGTAGCCGTTGGGCAAATCTGCTAAACCTTCATCTACAGACGACAAAGAACCGCCTGTTCTATCTTCTTGACCGAGTTCAAACTTTGCTGCTTCCACTGCTTCTTGTGCCTCTAGTTTGCGAGATGGGCTGTAGGAAAATTTGGTGCGTTGAATTTCTTGAATTGATGCCAGAAGTTGCGATTTCCGCATCCGGCTGTAGCGAGAGACTCCACATTCGCTAGCAACTCTGCGGAGTTGTCGCAAAGTCATCTCTTCTAATGGTGGGCGTTCTTTTGCCATGAGTTGGTTCTCCACTAATTTAGGATGGCGGGTTAGATTTTTCCTTTCAACACAAGTAAGTGTGTTGACTTTTTGAGTTAGAAACTCTTTTAAATCCACATATTATCGAGCTTCCAAATCTCTCCAACCTTTGAAGCCTGGCTTGTTTGTAGCTTGTCTTTTCCCCTATGCGATCGGGGGTTTGGACTTATTGGCTTCTGCGCGCACCGTCCGATCTAAATAAAGCTTTATCTGTCGATTCTTGATTGACAAGATCGATTTTGTGAGTGCGACCGGTGCTGCTAGCAACGCTGTGCTGGCAGCACGCGCGCTATTCGACTCCCAGGGCTGCTTAATCGAAGCATTTCTTTGGGATCGCTTTGTCATGACTTAATGTTGCAGACAAGTTGCGATCGGGTCAAGGGGTCTTTGCCCTGAATCCTGGGTACTTATACGCATTTTCGTGATTTTGGGGATCAATATGTCAGGGAATCTTGACAATTAAGCGCTTATGGGGATCGTCACGGCAACTATTGTCAAGATTCCCTGACATGAATTAGATGTGAGATTGAGTCTGCCGGGGCGGTACTATGGATAGAGGAGATTTAGTACAAAATTTGCTAGGCTGGCTGTTGGGCGATACTCTTGTGCAAGCTTCGTTAACGGGCGATCGCAACTACAAACCAACATTCCTGAACGCAAAAATGGTTTGACGCGCTACTGATAAAGATGAGGTGGGCACTGCACACCCTACACATAGAAGTTCTGCGTAAATCTTGTAAAATCTAAAATCTAAAATCTAAAATCTAAAATCGAATGACTCTAACGCTTTACAACAGCTTGACCCGTCGCGAATCACCTTTTGAGCCCCTCGAACCAGGAAAGGTGCGGATGTATTGCTGCGGCGTTACGGTATACGATTACTGCCACGTCGGCCACGCCCGCGCTTACATTGTTTGGGACATGGTGCGGCGTTATCTGATGTGGCGGGGATACGATGTGCGCTACGTGCAGAATTTTACAGATATTGACGACAAAATTCTCGATCGCGCCCGCGAAACCAATTCCACAATGGAAGCCGTGGCGCAACGCTTCATCGATGAATATTTCGTAGATATGGACAAGCTGAATATTCTCAGGGCCGATGAATATCCCCGCGCCACCCATACAATCGACGGCATTAAACGGCTGATTCACGAATTAGAAAATAAAGGTTATGCCTATGCTTCCGGCGGCGACGTTTACTACAACGTCAGGCAGTTTGCCGATTACGGAAAACTTTCGGGCCGCAAGTTGGAAGAAATGCAGGCCGGGGCTAGCGGTAGATTGGAAACCGCAGAAATAGAAGCTCAAAAAAAGCAAGATTCCTCTGATTTTGCCCTATGGAAAAGCGCTAAACCCGGTGAACCTGCTTGGGATTCATCTTGGGGAAAAGGTCGCCCCGGATGGCACATTGAATGTTCGGCTATGGTGCGCGATTGCTTGGGCGAAACTATTGACATTCACTGCGGCGGTTCCGATTTAACTTTTCCGCACCACGAAAACGAAATTGCTCAATCTGAAGCCGCCACTGGCAAGTCACTTGCTAATTATTGGATGCACAATGCTTTTGTGACTGTCAATGGCAAAAAGATGTCGAAATCTTTGCACAATTTTATTACAATTCGCGATTTGTTGGATGGAAATTGGTCGGGCGATACAGCTTTGGAAGGAAGCCAGAAGTCAAAAGCGGTGGAACCGATGGCGGTGAGGCTGTTTGTATTCATGGCGCAGTATCGCAGTCAAATTGATTTTACCGAAGAGGCGATCGCTAGCGCTCGAAATGGCTGGAATACCATCAATGAAGGTTTGCTGTTTGGTCTACGATATGGTTCTCAACTGAGTTGGGACGTTGAGAAAACTGGACAGGATAGCAAAGCTGTGCAGGAATTCCAATCAGCAATGGACAATGATTTCAATACTCCCGGCGCGGTGACGGTTTTGTTTGAATTGGCTAAGGAATTGGCCAAGGAAGGCAATGTTTTAGTCCATCAAGGCAAAACAGAAACTTCGCCGGATTTGTTGCAGCAAAAATGGGTAACTTTGGTGAATTTGGCGGGGGTTTTGGGTTTAGAACTTCAGCCGGAAAGTGATAGCAATGATGCTGTTGATGGTTTGACGGATGGGGAAATTGAGGTGATGATTCAGCAGCGGAAAGATGCCCGGAAAGCTAAGAATTTCGCTGAGGGCGATCGCATTCGCAATGAACTTAAGGATAAAGGCATTACTCTAATCGATCAAAAGGATGGTACAACCATCTGGCACCGGAGTTGAAACTAAATTCATAGTCTGCGGAGGCAGACTTTGTTTGACAAGAAGCGGTTTCAAGCGCCGAATTCTAAATATGCTCTAATGTCTTCCTCTGTCAACTCAGGAAAATCGTCTAGAATCTCTGCGTGAGACATTCCCGCAGCCAGCCAACCCAACACATCATACACGCTAATTCGCATTCGCTTGATGCAAGGCTTTCCACCACGTTTACCTGGTTCGGTCGTAATGATGTTGCGATAGCTCATGACAAGACCGAGTTGAGTACACTTTTGTTTAACTTTAGCCAAGTTTTGGAATAAGCGATACAATTTACTAAACTTCGCACGTTGTTCAACCTTAGAGGTAATAGCCTAGCTCTATGAATACCCTCGACCAAGTGCTAGAAACTGCTTTGCAACTGTCCTACGAACAGCAGGAAATGCTGATAAAAATCCTGCAAAATCGTCACCGCGAGAGTATCCGCGCCGAAATAGCTGCGGATGCTCAACAAACCTTAGCTGATTTCCGTAAAGGCAAATTCCGACAGCAGTCAGCCGAGGATGTTATTGCAACATTACGGGAGTCTTTGGACGAGCCGGAAGCATGAGACAACTGGTTCTGACTCCCAAATTCAAACGAGCATTTCGCAAGTTTGTTAAACGAAATCCTGAGATCCAGCAACGTATTGAAGAATCTCTTCAACAAATGGAAGCAGATGTATTTTTTCCCAACCTAGGTACTCATAAACTAGGTGGCAAACTTGATGGTCTTCAGTCCTGCTCTTGTGGCTATGATTGTCGTATCGTGTTCTCGATTGAAGAGGATACGGAAACAAATAGTGAAGTCATTGTTTTACTAGACATCGGGACACATGATGAGGTCTATTAACTGTGTAAGTAAGTTATTATTAGACCGCAACTTCAGAAAGAGATTTAATTTTTATTTAACTTGTTCACAAATTCGGCAACAGCCGCGACAAATTCTGCGGTTGATTCGTAGGGCAAAACATTGCGCCCCGGCATTAATAAACCTTCCCCATTGGGAAAATGGGCTAAGTATTGCGCTAATCTTTCATCCGGTTTCTCTTCCTTACCCGCTTGACTGATGCTTGAGGCTTTTTCTCCCATCACAATCAGTGCGGGGCGATCGAACTTTTGAATCGTACCGCTATAATCCTGCCGCCAAAACCCCGCTAAAAACGAGAAAACCGCGTGTCTGCTGTCAGGATTTGCCGCCCCAGCCTGCAAAGCATCCAACCATTCGCTGTCAACTTTTGCCGCATCGCCAAACAGTTGTTTTACTGAAAAAGAACGCAAAAACTCAGCGCGTCTGGCGTAGCGATAAAAAGCATTTCCCAAGGGAGAATCTAACAAATTCCAGACAATTCTTTGCTGTCTTTCTGTCGAATGTTTGTTCATCACAGCCCAAGCGGGAGGCCCCGCGAGGACTAAGCCGCGAATTAAATTTGAACCGCTTTCCTGCTGCATTTTTGCTAAAGCCAAGGCTACAGACAGTAATGCACCTTGTACAAGTACGATCGCAGGTTTTTTGACTACAGTTTCCAAGAAATACTGCAACTGTGCAGCCCAATCGTCTGGATAGCAAGCCACAGCCGGCATTTCGCAATCGCCGCAGCCCAAAAGGTCGGGATTATAAATCGGATTAGTGTTCCCTGCTTTGTACCAACTCTCACAAAATCTCTGCCAAAAGATTCTTGACAAACCAACTCCTATCGGATGAATTAATAACAAAGGGATGCTATCTTCTGTCGCAGTAGTTGGGTGGTAAATCTCGTAAGCACAGCGATAATTTTGCCATTCGTAAAACAGCATTGGGGATTTTATAGACGAAATGGCGGACAAATCTTGGGTTGAATATTGCGACTGCATATTAATCTTTTGATTTTTAATGTACTATGCTACGACAATGCGAGTTTGAGCTTGGACATTTGGTTGGGAGTGGGCAATACGAATCTCTACATTGCTGCCGAGTGCGTTGAGAAAACTAAATAGGCGTTCTGTAGAGAAGTCGGATAATTTACCGCGCATCAGTGCTAATATCTTGGGTCGATCGATTCCTAAGAGCTTTTCTGCTTCAGTCTGGCTTAGTTGGCGTTCCGAGATTAACTCACTGATTTGATGAGCTAGTTCTGCCTTAATCAATAGTTCATCAGGATTGGGGAGCCCTAAGTCAGCAAAGACATTCCCACTGCTTGAATGTACTTTCATTTCTTCAGCCATTTTATTCCTCCAAGTCTTTCTGTTCTAAATATGTTTTATACAGGGCTGTTTCATTCTCAGGAAAATCGGGATTTTGTAGGGGCGTCCCCCGTGCCTACCCTGCCCCATCCACTAGGCGTTTCAGGTATCGGGGCAACCACGGGGGATTGACCCTACTGAGAATTAAACAGCCCTGATGTTTGATAATGTTCTTGGGCACGCTTAAGCCGAGCTTCAATCAGCTCTATATCTTGCTTGGGAGTAGAAATTCCCTGCTTGGATTTCTTTTGAAAAGCATGGAGAACATAGACTATTCCTTCAAACTTCACCGTGTAGACAGCTCTGTAAGTGTCTCCATCAAAATTATCAACAATTTCTAGAACACCAGCACCTTTAAATCCTTTGAGTGGTTTAGCATCAGGATGCTTTTTACCCACTTGAGCGCGGTATAAGGCGAAACCCATGATTTGCTGGACATCTTCGGGAAACTCGCGCAAGTCGTCGCGAGAACTGCCGATCCATTCAACGGGTTTTAATACCGAATTCATATTCTTAATTATATTGTTTATATTATAAAAATTATTATAACATCAAGGGTGAGACGAGCGCCAAAAATATAATTACTTAATCATGTCAGAACAGCGGATAACCATTTCTTTACCTAACTTGCTGCTAATTGTAGCATCGTCCTTGCTGCTAGTGCTGCTGTGGCAATTGCGGAGCCTGCTAGTAATTCTGATGATATCAGTTGTGCTGGCCGCATCGATCGTCCCGATCGTTAATTGGGCCCAAACGATGCGGGTTCCCCGCTGGCTGGCGGTGATTATGGTTTATTTAACTCTCATCGGCGGATTTAGCGGGACGGTAGTGTTAATCGGGCCCACGGTAATCGAACAAATAGAGTTACTGCTGCGGCAGTTACCAGTTTATGTCGAAAGTCTGGAAACCTTAGCAACTAATTTATTGAGTCGCCTAACCGACGATGCCCCTGCCTTGGTGGGTCAGTTGGTGGACACTCAATCGCTGACTAATTGGCTGATTCGATCGAGCCAACAACTGGTTTTGCGATCGTACAGTTTAACTAGAGGCATTCTCGGCGGTTTCTTCAGCTTAGTTTTAGCATTATTTATTTCCGGTTACATGGTTGCGGACAGCGACACATTAATCAAAAGTTTGGTGCAGTTTTTCCCGAAACCCTGGGATGCAAAATTAGCCTCACAAGCGGCGCCAATCGGTCAAAGAATGGGGAGTTATATTCGCGGGCGAGTGTTAGTTTCGGGCATTTTAGGGATATTTATTACCACAGGTTTGAGCATTTTGGGAATGCCGGAATTTGCTTTAGGCTTGGGTGCGATCGCAGGTGTTACCAACTTGATTCCCTTCATCGGTCCAGTGTTGGGAGCAGTACCAGCATTAATCGTAGCATTAGCTAAAGGTGGCTGGGTACTTTTGTGGGTATTACTGTTATTTGTAATCATCCAGAATTTAGAAACTTACGTCCTCGATCCTTTGCTGGTTGGTTCATCGGTTGGTGTGCATCCTTTATATCAATTGCTTTCTGTATTGGGAGGCGTTCAAGTATTAGGAATTATTGGAGCTGTAATCGTACCGCCTTGGTTTGCGGGAGTGGCAGCTTTGATTGAGAACTTGTATTTAAAACCGAAGCTGAGAAGCGAACATCGAGAGGCAATAGATCAGGCTAAAAATAATTCTGACTTGCCACCTCTTACACCTTCAGCGTGATAGCAGCTTACGCCTTGAGAATTCAACACAGTAGACTCCAATTGCAAGCATTCGCTCACCTCTGTGGAAATTATCTGCGTTTATCCGTGTTTATCTGCCTTACATCAGCGGTTGACTATCAATCAAAGATTCATGCAATAAATCTAGTATCCACAAGTCCGCTGACTAAGGACTAATTGCCACTTCAATGCGGCGGTTGCGCTGCCGATTAGTATCAGAACTATTATCCACCGAAGGGCTACTTTCTCCATAGCCGATCGCCACCCAATGATACTTCTGACCCAGCACACCCGACAAATACTGCACCACAGCCTGAGCCCGCGCAAACGACACATTGCGATTGTCCGCCGCTTCCCCCGCGTCGTCAGTGTGGCCCGCAACCCGCACAGTTGCCCCCTCGTGATTGCCCAACTCCGCCACCAAATTGTCCAAAATCGCATTAGTTCCCGCGCGCAAAGAAATGCTGCCAGTATCAAACAAAACATCGCTGGGTAGAGTCACCATCAGCCCATCCCCCCCAAACACCGGATTATTGGCATTCTGGGGCGCAGTATTCACCGTTTCAGGGTTCAGACTCGGGCTGCTGCCGATCGCAGGTAAAGCAGGGGCAAGACTTGCCGCGGTTTCCGGCGCAGCCAATTCCCGCGACATCAACTGCAAACGCTTTTCCAAAGTTTCCGTCGGTCGGCTGCTGCCCAACTGACTCTCCAAAGCCGCCGTGCGACCAATCAGCGCGTTGAGTTGGCCCTGCAACTGTCTCAAATCCGACTGCAATTTCTCTCTCTGGGCAGGACTGACTTTTGACTGGGGAGTCGGTGTAGCCGTTGGTGGCGGGAGCGCCGGAATTGGCGTTACTGGGGCGCGTTTCGGGCTGGAGGTCAAATTTGGAGTTACACGCAGCAATCTCTCTGCCAGCGGCATCTCCGTCGCGCCTGACGGATGAATTTGAGCGATCGCCATCCCCAAAACCCACGCAAAACCGCTGCCCACCCCTAGCAGCAGCAGTCGAAAAATCAGCGACAGTACAAGCAAACCTTTTCCCCGCGACTTGGAGACGCGAGTCGGGGGGATTGAAGGTTTTTGGTTAAAAGATCGCGTCATATTTCATCCCTCTCGGTGTACATACCAGATTAATTTCGATACTATCTTACCTATCCGATTTGAGATTTGAGATTTAAGATTTGAGATTTATCCTCCAATCTTAAATCTCAAAAAGAAACCCGGTTTCTATAAATCTGGCGTTTAGTGGCCAAGCATCGAGGCAGAAACCTGGTTTCTAGTTTGTTGCGTGCCAGCCTGAATCTGTTGGATAATTCAGTAAAAGTTTTGGAAAAAAAACCGATGACTGACCCTTTAAATAGCCCTTATCCCGTTCCTTGGGAATGGATTAGTGCCACTCATGCTAAAGTGAGCTCCACTGCCGGCACAGGCCTCCGCTACTATCGCAGTCCATCCCTAGTTTCAACTAACGGCCAATACGCAGCTTACAGTCGAATTGAGTTGCAAGTGCAGCCGGAATTTTCCCGGTGTCGGGTTAGCAGCGTCATGTTTGTGGAAAATCTCAAAACCGGCGAACTGCAAACAGTGGCTGCTGCTTCGCCACTGGCCGAAAGTGGGATGTATGCTAGCGATGATACAGATATGTCCGGGACGATCGCCATTTTAGTGCCTGTTTCTTGGAATCAAGACAGTTCCCGCGTTCTCGCCCGCGAATTTGAAGCACTTTTCAACTCTTCGGATATGTCCGACTACGGTGTCATTTGGGACAAAAATGATAATTACACTTATACCGTTGCTCCGGCTCGCAGTCTTTACACTCATGCTGTATTGTTGGGTTGGAGTCAAGTTTGTCCCGGAAAAGTTTTGTTCCGCGCCGGCAATTTGGGCGATCGATCTTGGCCTCTTTGTGCAGTGGATATGACAGGGCAAACGGTACCTGTCACCGAGGACAAACCCCTAGTTTTCGGCAGTCAAGCCAGCACAGACTGGATCGAACCTAAAACTCGTTTTTAGATATTATGGCGGCATTTCCTTGGATCGGGCCAACCATTTTTTTACTTTCCGGTCGGTTTTTAGACCAATTTATTTTAACTCTGGGGATGATAATTTTAGCTGTGGTTTTCGGTTTAACAGCTTTTATTTTTATTCGCCTTTTTATCACTTGGTTGCAGGCGACATTGGAAAAAAATAGCATATCTTTTAGACGCTTGTTTAAAAGAAAGACTGACTATTCATCGGTTCACATTTCAGAACCTGAAAAGGTTTTTTTAGAACCTGTTTTCGTAGAAAGTGACGGCCAGTTAACTGCTACTATTTTTGGAGGTCAAAGCGATATTTCAGCAGCGCTTAAGCCGGAGAGAATCTGCGAAAATTCAGCAGCGGTTGCCTATCTCTACAAGCCGATAGCCCTTTGGCACGGGCGCTTGATTTTGCCGTCCAACGAGCAGCGCCAGCCCTACGGTACAGTGTTTATTGAAGTAATAAATGCCCCCAAAAAGTATAAAAACTTTATTGGCAAAACAGCATTTTTGAAATGGAGTACAAATCGGGAAGTACAGTTTTTTGTCCACGCAGTCAGTCAAGATATAAACTTCACACAAGAAACTAAAAAAAGTCAAAAATCTGGCAATATCCATCCAGATAGATTGAACGGCTTGCGAAATGTCGGCCCTTTAGAAACTCTAGCAGGCAGCAGACTCGAAGACAGCGTTACTGTAATGCTACGCAGGCCGGTGATTGCGATTAATTATAGCAGCAGCGATCGCCAGGAACTCACGATCGATCGCGAGCCAGTACAAATTATCGGACGTTTGTGCGCCTTAGTATCAATTTTACAGCGAAAAGAACCCGACAGCGACAAATTTATTGTCCGGCATTTCAACAAAACATCTCAACAATTTGACGGCGCAGCCGAAATCATTCGGATTCCGCAACTACCGCCAGACAAAACTGGCGTAGCGAGGTCTACCAATCATCTGATTGAGCAATCCCCATTAAATCCAGATGGCTGGTACATTTACGGCGACAGAGACGAAGACAGTATGTTTGTAGTGCAGGCAATAGAACCCCGTAAAATTGCTCAATTAATCCCAGATGAAACACATTTAGGAATTAAAAAATCTCTCGCTTATTTAAGCAACAAAAATTGGGAAAATACACCCGCCCAAAAAGGGCAAGCAAAAAGAGTATTGTTAACCCCAAATGATGCTACAGAAAACGCTTTAATCTCTCCTTGGCAAGAAGGAGATATCGGGATAGTGATTCACAGTTTCGGCGGTATCGGCGGCAAAAAAGGCGAACGGCCACCGCTGGGAATTGTCACGGGACATTTTGCTTTGGGAGTAGCAAAAGTGGTGCGCGATCGCTTTACCAGCGAACTGCGTTTTGACATAGAATACAAACAAGTTTACGCCCATAATCCCGATGGAATTGTTGCCGGTTCCAGCAAATGGCAAAGTTACATGGGAGACTTGCAGCGCGGCTGGTTGGGCGATCGCCCGGTTTGCGATATTATCTGTAAATTAGACTGCGTGTGTTGCGACTACGATTTTGACGGCATCACCTTGTCGCCTTTAACCGAATTAAACCAGCAACTAGATATCATGATGGCCCGCTACCGCAGCGGAGACGGCACCGGCGCAAGTTTAGTCACGCCAGCAACTTCTTGCGTGCAAGATTCAAGTCAGGCAATTTACGCGACAATTAAAAAAATCACTTCCGAAATAGAGTCAAATCCTCAGATTCAAGACTGGTTGAAAACACATCCCACCGACGCACAAACCCAAAGGTTTCACCAGTTAGTAGCTTTAGGAGAGAGTTTAGAAAAAGTATTAATGCCCCTCGGCATTGTCCGTCCAGATTGGCGGAAAAATGCAAGGTTGGCGGGGATTGATGCGGAACTGAAAAAAACCTTTTTTGTCGGTATAGTGAACCTGATAAAAGCTGCTATTAGTTACCGAACAATGCTGCCCAGGCGCACCCAAGATGAAATAGCCAAAATTTTCTTAAAACAGGGAGCATTTTTGTGGATAATTCGCACAAATCAAGTCGGAGGATTTGACCCCGACATTGAGCCGATCGCACCAACAGGCCTTTGAATCAGCAATCGGTTTGTAGATGATTCGGATCTTGAAATCGCTACTAGAAAAACCAAGTCTGCCTCCGCAGACTAAGAGATTGAGGGAGTATTTAAGCGGGATTTGGTATCAGTCAACCGTTAACCGTTAACCGTTAACAGTCAACAATCAACCGTTAACAGTCAACAATCAACCATTACCAAGGAGTGACTTGAACAGTGCCGTCTTGTGCAAAAACTACTCGGAAATCAGCCAGCGGTTCCGCAGGCGGCCTGCTGCCAACCGGCTTGTAAAGCAACTCCGACAACGGCGTTTCGGATCGATCAACTGCTGCCGAATTCTCGGACTTGTAACCGACAATTGCCCCGTCTTGGGCCACACTCACCCGATAAACCAACTCCGCATCAACCGGAGGCTGATTCTTCACAACTCCGCCAATTTGCTGGGAAAGTTTGCCCCTCAACAGCTCAATTTGCCCTGGATCGGTAATTGGCACGGCTGCTAAATCAGGGCTTGCCAAACCTGTAGCAACAGGACTGGGCGTGCTTTCCGGCGAAGTGTTCGACTGCGGTGTGGCGCTAGGTGAAGCGTCCGACTGCGGCGCGGGGCTCGGAGTCGGCGAACTCGATTCAGCGTTCGGAGTTTTATCCGCAGGCAGCAAACCGTCAGGCGCAGGCCTGGGATTGGGATTCGGCGAGCCAGATCCGCCCGGATTCGGCGTTCCCTGATTCTGGCCCACTGGATTGGGCTGCCGCACCGGATCTCGCGGACGCTGGACTTCGGGCACTGGCACCAAGAAAAACGCCATCGCCGCCAAAGCCAAACTCGACACCCCCACGACAGCAGGCAAACTCCGCTTCGCCAAAGGTTCGGCAGACTTGACGTAACGCTTGGAAATTGGGGTTAATTGCAGTGACAATTCCGGCAGCGTCTGCGTGTCGGCAAAAAACTGATCTATCGCCTCTACCAAGTCAAATAGCTGTACCGTCGTCAAATCAAATTTTGCCGACTGTTCTGTTTTTTGATCGATTTGGGTTGCGCTGCCTGTGGAGGCGGGTAGAACGGTCAACCGGTGCAAATTCCCGTCAATTCTGTGTAACTGCACCATACCCACATTCGGGCCGTAGCGATCGGGATAATGCACTCCGCTCATAAATTCTTGAGCGTAGCTGCTGACGGCCCTCACCAAGCTTTCAAAAAATTCCCGTCCCCCCGTCAGGGGCTCGCCGAGATCTTTCACATAGCATTCAGCGCTCATTAGTATGGAAAGCACCGGCCGTATATCTAACTGGCTGGCTGCCGATCCATCGCTTAACCCTTCTAGAACCAGGGTGCAATTTGGCAGACTGTACTGACGCCTAATAGTCATTTTTTATTCAAGTTCTCCATCAAACAGGCTAACCCAGAAGCGCTGCATTCCGGCTGTGCCTGTACAAAATAGCAGTTTGCTCAACAAGTTCAAAGCTAGTTCGTTGAGCTTGTCGTCGGAATCGTAAGCTGCAACTAGCGATCGCTTGGGGTTCATGCGTGATCGAAAGTGAGCTCGAAAGCGTTCTAAATACTCCGCCAGTGGCAAGTGCTGGTTGAGGGGGATATTTCTCGATCGCAACTGCTGCGAGTCTAGCAGCAACTGCCGAATTGTCGCGGTTAACTTACGCGCCATATTGCAGGCGATCGCCACCAGCGCTTTTGCCTCCACAATGGTAAGCGAGCGGCGCTGGGTGTAGCGTCTTAGCGGGTTAGTATTACGCATCAGCCAAAGGGCAACCCGATTTTTGATAATTGATTCCAATTCCAGGTCCTTTGACACGGCCAGCATTTCTTCGGCACCTCCGAGATACAAGGCTTCGATCGCCAGCAACATCAAGTCAATTTGCAATCTGGCTCGGCGGGGACATCCCCCATCGGAGGGCGATAAGTCTGGCAAACTGTCTAAAATTAACGGGTTTGACTGGGTAAGCGAAGTTTCTGACGGCATTAATATCACGGCAACATCCATTCCAAACAAACTATACGGGCACGGGGGGTCTTGAGCAAGACAAATTCTCAACCAAGAACTTCTCTGGGATACTTTATTTTTATCATTAACTTTTAGGTATATTTTCAATTTAGCAGCAACCGACCGTCGCGGGCGAGTTCCGGTGGCGGGACTTCGATCGCCCACTCCCCCACCCCGCCGCCGCTTTGTGATTCCTTGCTTCATGAGGGGAGAAGGGGAGAGTCGGAAAGCGACAAAGAATTACCCATTTCCCATCTCTTATTTCCTATCGGGATCGATCAATGTTCCGCCTTCTGGGGTTTCGCCACTGCTGCTCTTTGAGCCGTAAAATCACTAGCCGCTGCCCCAGCGGTAAGACTAATTTTTCCCCTGAGGCTTTCTTGCTCGACAATTCCGCGCATTTTAACAGAACTGTTTTGACCGGTTGCTGTGGAGTCGCTGCAACCGGCTAAATTAGGAACCGCACCCGACAAGTTCAATCCTTGAGTTTCCCACTTACCAAATAGAGAAGGTTTCTCCTCGGCTGTTTTTTCCCTGCCCTCTCTGCTGCCCGATCGCAAATTACCGCTCAGATAAACACCCGATTGCTCGATTGTCAATACCAAGGAATCAGATTTCAGACATTCGGGCAAACTTTTAGCATCGAAGCGATAATTTCCCGCAATTGCCGGGGCTGCCTTTAAATTTGTTTCGCCGTAAGCACTCACTACTTTAAACAGCAGCGCAACTAAGCCGATCGTAATCCCGTAAAATGTCAGCGATTTGAGCCTTAAATGATTCATCATCTTGGTAATTAATAATTGGGCATTGGGCATTGGGCATTGGGCATTGGGCATTGGTACTAACTCACAAATAACCAATAACAACTGCCAACAGTCAACAGTCAACAGTCAACCATCAACTGACTACCTTTGAGGAAGTACCGACGCCAAGTGCGATCGCACTTTAACGTAGCACCGGGCAATCAGCAGCGAAGAATGACACTGCACAGCCAATTCATCAGTATACTGTCCCAAAGTTTGGCGCTCAATTCCCCACTCCCGACTCGTACCCGCAATCGTCAAATCAGCATTAGCAGAAGCCGCAATCACTGCTTGAATTGGCTCAGCAGCCTCCACAATCGGAGTTTCAATGCGCGATCGCACCTCAACCGGCAACTGATCCATCACTCGCTGAAAATCATAACTCAGCTCGTTTCCAGCTTCCCCGTCAACCGCCACCCGCAGCACCGTCAAACGGCGTTCCTCGCTATTAACTAACAATCTCAGCGCCAATTCTAACCCCAAATCATCGTGAATGTTTGCCGCGTAAGGTACTAACAAGTTATTCAACCTTTCTCGGCCTCTATCAACAAAAATTGCTACATCCACCTTTGCGTTGCTGAGAATTTGACCGACACGTCCTCCCAAACGGTTGCTGCTAAAAGTAGGCCTGTGCCATCCTACTAAAATCAAATCCGCGCGATCGAGCTCCGCAATTTGTGCCGTTTCCCGCGCTACATCATTAGTAATCCGAATGATAGGATGTACAAATTTGCGCGCCTCCGGGAGTTCCAAACTCTCGATCAATTGTGATAATTGCGAGCGGCGCTCTTGAATAATGCGATCGGCTTCCGCAGGGGTACTTTTAAAGGCATAGTCCTCATTTAATTCTATCAAACTCAGAGGATGAACCGCCGCCGACTGTAAATCGTCACCACCCATACCAGCGGCCGGCTGCGCCAGCGCTACCGCTAGTTGCAGTAAACCTTTCTGCGTGCTGGGATTGGCAACTGGTAATAAAATTCGATAAGTGGGCAGCAATTTTTGACCTGTTTCTTCCCTGCTACGGGCAATTGGTGAATCTTCTAATTCTGAATCCTCAGAGCTAACTTCTGAAATATCTAACCGAATTAACCGTTTGGGATAAGTCCACTCCAACAGAGGCGAAGTCATAAAAGTTGTGACTAAAGCCATGATGACTAACATCGTAAATAGCAGCGGCGAAATTACGCCCAAGGAAAGACCGATATTCAGCACAATTAGTTCAGTCAAACCACGAGTATTCATCAGCCATCCCAGCGCTGAAGCTTCGCGGTTGCTGATGCCACAAACTCTGGCAGCAACGTAAGTGCCGACGTATTTGCCGACAATTGCCACTCCCAAAACTGCGGCGCACAGCAGCCACAATTCGGGACTATTGAGCAGGCCGATTTGAGTACGCAAACCGCTGTAAGCAAAAAAGACTGGCAGCAGAAATATCAGGACAAAATCTTCGGTTTTCTCAGCTAGTTCTCGGGTTAATCCCGCATTTTTCGGCATGGCGACACCCAGCAAAAATGCACCGAAAATTAAATGAATGCCGATCAATTCAGTAATTAAGGCAGAAGCTACAACTCCCATGTAAATTCCCGACAGCACTAACTGTGTTAATCTGCCGGTGCGGTTGTAGTGCTGGGAAATGTGCTGCAACAACCAGCGGACTACAATCAGCATGAAAGCGATGTAAATTAAAGATGCAAAAATGGTCGGCAAAGCGCCGATCATGGAGTTAGTTCGAGTAACGGCGATCGCCACCGCTAACAAACACCACGCCGTTACGTCATCTACCGCAGCGCAAGTCAAGGCAAGCGTCCCCAATTTTGTATTCTGCAAGTTGTGCTCTGTAATAATTCTTGCCAGCACCGGAAAAGCAGTAATTGACATCGCAGCGCCTAAAAACAAAGCAAAGGCAGTAAAGGAAACGCTATTATTTGAAACGATGGGATACAGCAGCAGCGCTAGCAAGCTTCCCAGAGAAAACGGCACTAAAATGCTGACGTGGGAAGTTAAAATCGCGATATCTAAATTGCTTTTGAGATACTTCGGATTCAGTTCCAAACCAACCAAGAACATGAAAAATATCAGCCCCACCTCAGACAGCACGTTGAGGAAGGGAACGGCTTCGGCTGGAAAAAGTGCTGTTGCTAGATCGGGTGCAACTAAGCCAAACAGAGAAGGCCCGAGCATAATTCCTGCTACAATTTCTCCAATGACTTGAGGTTGTTTAATAGATCGAAATCCTAAACCGACAAGTCTCGAAAGTGCGATGACAATTAGAACTTCAAGCAGGACGAGAATGGGGATGGGCATGGCATTTTTAGCTTTGGGATTTTTGCGGATCGAGAGGGCACAGCAGTAAAGCCGACAGAATTGGCGAGCGAAAAAAATGGATACCAGCTCGATCGAAGGTAGAAGGCACAAGAGGCGCACCAACAACGCCATTCTCTCACAAGCGAACAAAGGCTTTGGCCACCTCCCACCTAGATTTTTCGTTTTTAAGAAGCGCTTGCGAGTAACTCTAACCGCATCGTGCACACCCCGCACCCAACCCGCCCATTAAATCTCACATCCGGGTGCCACGCCAACCCTACGGATATCAGATTGTCAGAAAAAGTAGCGCGCGCTGTGATAAACTAGAAAAGTTGTTTAAATTCGCACATCCGGGTTTTCGGGTGTTTCGAGGGCGCAAACCTTCAGAAATACGACCGGGTGGAGGATTAACCCGAATCAGGAGTTAAAAATACAATGCCAGTAGTCAGTTTGGCTCAAATGTTAGAGTCAGGGGTTCACTTCGGACACCAAACCCGCCGGTGGAACCCGAAAATGGCTCCCTACATTTTCACAGAGCGCAACGGGGTTCACATCATCGACCTCGTGCAAACCGCTCAGCTTATGGAAGACGCCTACGAGTACATGAGAGTGGCCTCGGAAAAAGGTAAAAAGTTTTTGTTCGTTGGTACGAAGCGCCAAGCTGCCGGGATTGTAGCCCAAGAAGCTCAACGCTGCGGTGCTTATTACGTCAACCAGCGCTGGCTGGGGGGAATGCTCACCAACTGGACCACGATTAAGTCCCGCGTGGAGCGCCTCAAGGATTTGGAGCGCCGCGAGGAAATCGGCGCCCTAGATTTGCTGCCGAAAAAAGAAGCTTCGGTGCTGCGCCGAGAAATGACCAAACTCCAGAAATATCTGGGCGGGATTAAATCTATGCGGAAGATTCCCGACGGAGTGGTGCTGGTAGACCAACGCCGCGAGTATAATGCGGTGTTGGAATGCCAAAAGTTGGGAATTCCGATCGTCTCTCTGTTGGACACCAACTGCGACCCGGATTTGGTTGACATTGCGATTCCGGCTAACGACGATGCTATTCGATCGATCAAGCTGATTGTCGGCAAGTTGGCTGATGCCATCTACGAAGGTCGTCACGGTCAGCAGGGCGGCGACTCTGAGGAAGACTACGACTACGAAGGTGGCTACGAAGGCGCTGAATATGATGTCGAAATCGAAGAATTGGATGACCCCGATTATGTAGATCCCGACGACGCCGCTGAGGCCGAGGGCGAAGAAACCGAGAGCTAGTATGGCCCTCGGAATCTGACACCAGGAAATTAAAAATTAAAGATTGAAAATTAAAAATAATTATTATTTTTAGTTGGATATTTTTAATTTTTAATTGTACATAGCACGAGTCTAAGTCATTAGTAGAGCTCTGGCAAAAGCATTCATTGTGTCAGGGCCAGAATTAATTCTGGCCCTACACCTACAAAGTCGGTACTAATATCGACTGGGTATTTCTTCACTCTGGTCTAATCATTAACATTAAAATTAGTGACTAATGACTGATGACTAATGACTGATGACTAATGACTAATAACTAATTTTGATTGGGAACTTAAAGAAGATGGCGGACATATCTGCAAAACTTGTTAAAGAACTGCGCGAAAAAACTGGCGCGGGCATGATGGACTGCAAAAAAGCCCTCGTTGAAAACGAAGGCAATATGGAAACATCCATTGAGTGGCTGCGGAAAAAAGGTCTGGCTTCGGCAGGTAAAAAAGGTGGACGAGTTGCCTCAGAAGGGCTTGTAGGCAGCTACATTCACACGGGCGGCCGCGTCGGCGTGCTGGTGGAAGTTAACTGCGAAACAGATTTTGTGGCACGTCGCGAAGAATTCCAAAAGTTGGTGCGGGATATTGCGATGCAAATTGCAGCTTGCCCGAATGTGGAATACGTGAAAGTTGAAGATATCCCCGCCGAAGTTGTCGAAAGAGAAAAGGCAATTGAAATGGGCAAAGATGACTTGGGCAACAAGCCGGACAATATCAAAGAAAAGATTGTTCTAGGGCGGATTGAAAAGCGCATGAAAGAGTTATCTTTGATGGATCAGCCTTTTATTAAAGATCAGAATATCTCGGTGGAAGAGTTGGTGAAACAAACGATCGCCCAAATTGGAGAAAATGTCCAAGTGCGCCGCTTCGTGCGTTTTGTCTTGGGCGAAGGCATTGAAAAGGTAGAAGCTAACTTTGCCGATGAAGTGGCAGCCCAAATGGGTGCTCAATAATCCCAAATTAAGATTTAGAATTAAAAATTAAAAATGTGAAAAATCAATTTTTTGCATTTTTAATTTTTAATTTTTACAAGACTTATGGACAGACTATATTTGTAGGGCCTGCAGTGCACACCTTACTACAGATAGCGTAAGGATTTAAAACCTGCGTAAGTCCTATTTTAATTTTATACGAGAGATATGGTGCGACCAAGAGAGCGAATAGAGCAAGATTTGGCAGGACTCGAAGAGGCTTTAGCAGCCTTGAAGTTGGAGTATAGCAATACCTATGAAGGTTATTTAAATGCGTTGGGACAAGCGGTGCGGCAGCAGTTAATTTTGGCTTGCTATCACCTTTGCACTCAAGCAGTACCGGATTCGTTTCTCAAGTTGTCCTTCGATGGGCGGCAAAAAATGCAGCAGTCTGTAAGGGCTTTGGCTGCGGCGTCGGAGGAAAAATTGCGATCGCTGGTGAGTGAATCAGAAACAGAGGAAGAAATAGAGGAAGAGGAAGACGAAGACGAAGAGGAAGACGAAGACGACTTCGACAAAGACGAAGAGGAAGAGGAAAAAGAGGAAGACGAAGAAGACGAAAAGGAAGAAGACGAAAAGGAAGAAGACGAAAAGGAAAAAAACCAAGTTTCGGCGATTAACTATCTATTTTCATTGGCAAATTATCAATTGCCAAGTGCCAATTCCCCAGAAAGTTTGGCACGCTGGCAAAATAGTATTGAAAAGTCGATCGTTCATATACTCAAGCTGCTTTCTCGCGACACCAACCGCTTGCTGCAACAGTCGGGAATCTTGCCGAGTCAATTGCCAGAACCCGTTCTAGAAGCTGCTTCTGGTGCTGAATCCTCCGGCGATAGTGTTGCTGGGCCTCCTAACTTATTAAACTTAATCATTGAAACCGACGCCTCACCAGCATCGCGAAAATTGGCAGCAACCTTTGGTAGTAGGGCGCTGCACATTACAGCGATTAAACTGCGACTGTCGGAAATAGAGTTTGCCGATGCGGGAACCTCGGCTTGGCGACAGCAAATTCGTAACCTGTCTGTAAAGTTGAACTCGCTGGGCCGCGATTATCAGAAAAAGCAGCGGGAGCTCGCTGTGGTGGAGGCTGAGTCGGCTTGGCGATCGAGTTGGTTTGAAGATTAGTCAGTTGTCAATTGACAGTTGTCAGTTGACAGTTGTCAGTTGTCAGTTGTCTGGAATTCTTGAGCTATGATTAATAACTAATGACTAATGACTAATGACTAATTACTAATGACTGATGACTAATTACTAATGACTGATGACTAATAACCAACCAGAATGGCAGCGATTGCAAAAAGCTCTTTCAGTAGAAGCCGATCGCGGATTTAACGACATCCAAGGCAGTCAATACCGCTTCAGCGAGTTTCTGGGCCTGAGTTTGAGACAACTTGCAGGTTCTGTGGCCGCTTCTGCGCGCGATCGATCCAGACAACTAGCCGCTGAATTTGACATCTACCCTCAGAAAGATCTCGAACAGCGCCAACATTTGATCGCCATTACGGTCAGTTTTCTCAGGCAAATGGAGCAAGTTTGGGAACAAGAAACTCGCCACCAGGAAGAACCCGCAGGACAAGTCAGACCCGCAAACGCTAACGCTTCTGAACCTAGCGCCCCAGCACTTTCCGTTCCCCGAACTGCACCCCTGAATACAGCACCCGCCCCACCAAGCCTGACTCTCGACCAACAGTTAACCCGCGTCACCGGCATTGGCCCCGCCAACGGCAACCGCCTGGTAAAACTGGGTTTATACACTGTATATGACTTGCTTTACTACTATCCACGCAACCACATCGACTATGCAAAGCAAGTACAAATTCGCGAGCTAATAGCCGGGGAAACAGTCACTTTAATCGCCGAAGTAAAGCGCTGCAATTGCTTTTCTAGTCCGAAGAATAAGAAGTTAACCATATTAGAAGTAATTTTAAAAGACCGCACCGGAGAAATAAAAATAAGTCGTTTTTTTGCAGGCCCTCGCTACAGCAATCGCGGCTGGCAAGAATTCAAAAAGCGCGAGTATTGTACTGGTGCGGTGCTAGCAGCTTCCGGGTTGGTGAAGCAGGGTAAATATGGAATTACTTTAGAAAATCCTGAGTTAGAAGTATTAGACGACTCCGGCGGTGCGATCGAATCAATGAAAGTCGGCCGCCTGATACCAGTTTATCCGCTGACGGAGGGGGTGGATGCTGGTTCGGTGAGGCGATCGATTTTGGCTGCAATGCCGGCGGCGAAAATGTTGCCCGAATCGCTACCAGAGGATTTGCGCGAGCGTTACGGTTTAATGGGTTTAGCGGATGCCGTGACTAATATTCACTTTCCCCTCGATCGAGATTGTTTGGCCGCCGCCCGCCGCCGCTTAGTTTTTGACGAATTTTTCTACCTGCAATTAGGACTTTTAAAGCGCCGCCAAACCCAAAGGAAAGCTCAAGCTAGCGCAGTCATCATTCCTAGCGGTAAATTGATCGAACATTTTTATGAAATCTTGCCTTTTGCGTTGACTAATGCTCAGGAAAGAGTAATTAACGACATCCTCAACGATTTAGCTTCGTCCCAACCGATGAACAGATTGGTGCAAGGCGATGTCGGCGCCGGCAAAACCGTAGTAGCCGTCGTGGCAATGCTAGCAGCAATTCAATCCGGCTATCAAGCCGCTTTAATGGCACCGACAGAAGTTTTAGCAGAACAGCACTATCGCAAATTGGTAGGTTGGTTTAACTTGATGCACTTGTCTGTTGAACTGTTAACTGGTTCCACAAAAGTAGCCAAGCGCCGCGAAATTCACAACCAATTAGAAACCGGAGAATTGCCTGTTTTAGTGGGAACTCACGCGCTGATTCAAGATACGGTGAATTTCCATAAATTGGGTTTGGCGGTAATTGATGAACAGCACAGATTCGGTGTGCAGCAGCGCGCTAAATTGCAGCAAAAAGGCGAAGCTCCCCACGTTTTGACGATGACGGCAACTCCCATTCCCCGGACGCTGGCACTGACGCTGCACGGGGATTTAGATGTGAGTCAAATTGATGAACTTCCCCCCGGCAGGCAGGCGATTCAAACAACTGTACTGTCTGCCAAAGAACGCATCCAAGCTTACGATTTGATTCGGCGGGAAGTGGCTAGCGGGCGTCAAGTTTATGTGGTGCTGCCGCTGGTGGAAGAGTCGGAAAAGTTGGACGTGCGATCAGCAATTGAGGAAAAAGAGAAACTTGAAAAAAGTGTATTTCCTGAGTTTAAGGTGGGTTTGCTGCACGGTAGAATGAGCAGTGCCGACAAAGATGAAGCAATTTCTAAGTTTCGGGACAAAGAAACCGATATTTTAGTATCTACTACTGTGGTCGAAGTAGGGGTGGACGTGCCGAATGCCACGGTAATGCTGATTGAAAATTCCGAGCGTTTTGGACTGTCGCAACTACACCAGTTGCGGGGTAGAGTCGGTCGAGGCAGCAATCGTTCTTATTGTTTGTTAATGCCTGGTTCCAAAACAGCGGAAGCTATGCAAAGAATGAAGGTTTTAGAACAATCTCAAGATGGCTTTTTTATTGCAGAAATGGACATGAGACTGCGCGGGCCGGGCCAGGTTTTGGGAACTCGGCAGTCAGGTTTGCCAGATTTTGCTTTGGCGAGTTTGGTGGAGGATCAGGAAGTTTTGGAGTTGGCGAGGGCCGCAGCTCAAATGGTAATTGAGAATGATGAAAGTTTGAATCAGTGGCCGGTGGTGCGGGATGAGTTGGAGCGGAGATATCAGCGGATGATGAGCGGGTCGATTTTGACTTAGATATTCCTGGACGCAGCAATTTGGTTTTTTTATAGCTATCTTGAAATTATCTGCGTTTATCTGCGTAATCTGCCTTACATCTGCGGTTCCGTATTAATCAAAGATTTATGCAATCTTATCTAATATTTTGGTAGAAAAACCCGGTTTCTGACCACCCGTGCGTCCAGGACTATTTGCTCAATGAGTTCCTCAACCGAACCTAATTTCTGAGAAGATTTTGCCCTTTGTCTGGGTTATTTTAATGAGTTGTCAGGCTTGCAGCACTTATTGAAGCAAGAATCCTTCGCAGGAATGACGAGAAAGTGTCAAAATTAAGATAGTCCTGCCAGAAACAGGGAAAAGGAAATCCGGCCTGTACTGGCCTTACCGGGCAACATTGATTCCTCGCTTGTCACGCTTGCAGGTGGTCGCCGACGGTTCGTCGCATTTAATCTCAACAGTAATTATGAAAGATCTCACTCGTTATCGAAATATCGGCATCTTCGCCCACGTAGATGCTGGCAAGACCACCACAACAGAAAGAATCCTGAAACTGACAGGTAAAATCCACAAAATTGGTGAAGTTCACGAAGGCGCGGCGACTACTGACTTCATGGAACAGGAGCAAGAGCGCGGGATTACGATTCAGTCCGCTGCTACCACCTGCTTCTGGAACGAGCATCAGCTCAACATCATTGATACTCCGGGACACGTCGATTTTACGATCGAGGTTTACCGTTCTTTGAAGGTTCTCGATGGTGGCATTGGTGTATTCTGCGGTTCGGGTGGAGTTGAACCGCAATCTGAAACCAACTGGCGCTACGCTAATGATTCCAAAGTGGCTCGCGTCATCTACATCAACAAGCTCGATCGCACCGGTGCAGATTTTTACCGCGTTGTCAAGCAAGTTGATAAAATCCTCGGAGCTAAACCGATGGTGATGGTATTGCCGATCGGTATAGAAGAAAAGTTTTGCGGCGTAGTCGATTTGCTGACCCGCAAAGCCTGGATCTGGGATGATTCCGGCGATCCGATGAACTATCAAATTAAAGATGTCCCCGCCGATATGGTCGATGATGTCGAAACTTGGCGCGAACAGTTGATCGAACTGGCCGTCGAGCAAGACGACACTCTGATGGAACAATATCTCGAAGGCAACGAGCCGAGCATCGACGACCTCAAGCGCTGCATTCGCAAAGGTACTCGCGATCGGGCATTTTTCCCCACCTACTGCGGCTCATCGTTTAAAAACAAAGGCGTGCAGTTGGTTCTAGATGCCGTAGTTGACTACCTGCCAAACCCGATGGAAGTCACACCGCAGCCAGAAGTCGATCTCGATGGCGAGGAAACCGGCGAGTTTGCGATCGTCGATCCCAACCGACCATTGCGGGCACTCGCGTTTAAGATCATGGACGATCGTTACGGTGCTCTAACCTTCACGCGCTTGTACTCCGGTACTCTGTCCAAGGGCGACACCGTACTCAACACCGCCACAGGCAAGACCGAGCGCATCAGCCGTTTGGTGGAAATGCACGCCAACTCTCGCGAAGAAATTGAATCGGCCCAAGCCGGGGACATCGTGGCGATCGTCGGGATGAAAAACGTCCGCACCGGACACACCATCTGCGACCCCAAAAATCCCGCCACCCTAGAGCCGATGGTATTCCCCGATCCCGTTATTTCGATTTCGGTCAAACCGAAACAAAAAGGCGGCGAAGAAAAAATGGGAGCAGCCCTCACCAAGATGGTACAAGAAGACCCATCCTTCCACATGGTGACGGATCAAGAAAGCGGCGAAATGATTCTCAAGGGGATGGGCGAGTTACACCTCGACATCAAAGTAGACATTCTCAAGCGCACCCACGGCATCGAAGTAGAAGTCGGCGAACCACAGGTAGCCTACCGCGAGTCGATTACCAAGCGCCTCGAAGACGAATACACCCACAAAAAGCAATCAGGTGGTTCCGGTCAATTTGCCAAAATCGGCTATGTGATCGAGCCTGGTGAGGTTGGAAGCGGCTTCCAGTTTGAGTCAAAAGTGACTGGTGGTAGCGTGCCGAGAGAATATTGGCCAGCGGTCGAAAAAGGCTTTGAAAGCTGCATCGACAAAGGCGTCTTGGCCGGATTCCCCTGCCTAGATTTGAAATTCACGCTTCTAGAAGGCGGTTTCCACCCCGTTGACTCGTCAGCAATGGCTTTTGAAATTGCTGCCAAAGCGGCCTATCGGCAGTCTCTGCCTAAAGCAGGGCCTCAGTTGCTCGAACCGATTATGAATGTCGATGTATTCACTCCAGATGACTACATGGGCGACGTGATCGGCGACCTCAACCGCCGCCGGGGGATGATGAAATCTCAGGAAACAAGCCAGACAGGAGCACGGATCAAGGCAGATGTACCGTTGAGCGAAATGTTTGGTTACATTAGCGATTTGCGTACTATGACCTCTGGGCGCGGACAGTTCTCAATGTCCTTCTCGCACTATGCTCCTTGTCCGAATAACATCGCTGAAGAAGTGATTAAGGCGGCAAAAGAGCGTCAAGCTGCGAAGTAGTGCATTTGACTCCTGGTAGGTGCTATCTGGAGTCAAACAGAAAAATTAGATCCCCGCTTTTTGAAGAAATCGGGGATCTAATTTTTGTAAACTATCGGTTAGAATAAGTCAACAAAACATATTACTGTAGTTTAGACTAACTAAAGATGAGAACGGTGGTCCAAGAAAAACTAGAGCCACCGTTAAGGAGAGAATGAG